>OMSQ01000094.1 GCA_900313805.1 uncultured Prevotella sp.
ATGACCGTCGGCATCAAACAACTCGATGCTGGAGTTGTCGATGAACAGTCGCAACTGCTGCACGCTGCCGTAGGTGGGTGCGGTGGTCACTGCCTTGAAGTCGTTGCTGAATTCGCTCTTGCCGCTCTTGGTGCGGTCCATGGCCAGGGTATTGGTCTTGGCATCGTACTTCACCTTCACCTCTTCGCCGGCGGCATTGCTCAGTGTCAGTTCTGCGCTGCCCTTCAGGTCTACCACTATCTCGCAGGTAGAGGTGGGCTTGCTTATCTTCTTGCCCCTCACCTTCAGCATCTCCTTCACGGGGGTCACGCTGCAATAGGTGTTGCCGTTGTATTCATACAGACCCAGGTCGCGTGCTATGCTGTTGGCTGAGCGATACTGCATGGTGGGCACTTGGTTGGCATACTGCCAGTTGCTCATCCATGCCAGTGCTATGTGGCGACCCTCGGGAGCGTTGTCAAAGGTCACTGTGGCATAGTGGTCCTTGCCGTAGTCCATCCAGCGGGTGTCCTGATGCTCGCAGGTGAAACGGTGGCCGTCAAATTCGCCCACGAAGTACTGTGTGGCAGAACCGCCAAAGGGACCACCGGGGTTGATGTTGCATATCAACATCCATTTCTCCTTGTCGGTGCCCTGCACCTTCATCTTCATCATGTCCGGACACTCCCACACACCGCCATGGCAGCCGTAACCCTTGCCGAAACTGCTCTCATAGGTCCAGTCTTTCATATTGGGAGAGGAGTAGAAGTGCATTTCCTGACCCACTGCCAGCACCAGGTTCCATTTCTGTATGTCGGCATTCCAGAATGCCTTCGGGTCGCGGAAGTCGGGCTCGTGCGATGTCAGTATGGGGTTGTTGGGTGCCTTGGTAAAGGTCTTGCCACCATCGGTGGAGCATGCCATTGACTGCACCTGATTCTGACCTGCCGAGGTGTAGTAGGCTATCACGGTGCCTGCTCCCAGTCCGGAGGTGTTCTGCTTGTCCACCACGCACGAACCGCTGAAGATGGTGCCTATGGCATCGGGCTCTATGGCTATGGGCTGTGCCTGCCAGTGCACCAGGTCGGTAGAGGTGGAGTGGCCCCATGTCATGTTCTCCCACTGCGAACCGTAGGGGTTGTACTGGAAGTACAGGTGGTAGGTGCCGTCCTTGTAGAACATGCCGTTGGGGTCGTTCATCCAGCCGTACAGGGGTGTGTGGTGGTAGGCAGGACGGTATGCCTCGCGGTTGGTGGTGTCGAAGGTGTCACTCTGCTTCATCAGTTGCCAGCAGGTGAAGTCTTTTATGGCACCTGTGGTACGGCGGTCGCCGTGGAAGGTCACATCGAGAGTCACCAGGTCGGCTCCCCAGCGTTTGATGTCGAGTGGCACGTAGTAGTCCACCTTGTCCACCGCCAGTCGCACGTTGAACGTCTGCTTCTGCTCGTTGTTTACTATCACTCTCACGTTGGCAATCTCCTGCTTCTCCTCTACAGGCAGCACCAGATATTGCCCACTCACTTTCAGTGGCAGCATGGCATGGTTGTCGCTCAGCACCCGCGGGGCGCCAATGACGCTCTCGCCCGTATCGTCGAGCACGGTACCGGTGATCTCTGTCTGCGCGTATGCTATGCTACACGCAAAGATGAGCATTGCACTCAGAAGAAACCGTTTCAGTTCTTTCATTGCATTTAATGTTTTGGTTAGTATTAGGTATAAATGAAAATTTCTGGGTGCAAAACTATACTTATATATGGCAGGGGTATGAAAAAAAACGTTCATAAATGTGTAAAAATGTTGCAATGAAACATTTTTGCAACAAATGAACGTTTTTTGCAATTGTGTCTGAGTGCACTTTATGTGCTGCGAGGGCTTCTATTTCCTCAAATCGCCTGGTGCTATGCCATATTCATCACGGAAACACTTGTTGAAATATGAAGGTGATGTGAAGCCTGTCTGGTATGCTATTTCGCTTATTGACAGCATGCTGTCCGTGAGCAGTGTGTGAGCCTTGGCCAGTCGTGCCTTGCGTATCAGGTCTACGGGTGTGGTGCCTGTCAGTGCCTTCACCTTGCGGTACAGTTGCACCCTCGATAGCAGCATCTCCTTGCCGATGTCCTCCACGCTCAGGTCGGTCTCGCTCATGTGCTGGTCTATCACATCCTTCAGTTGACGGAGGAAGGGGTCGCTGTCTGGTGACGGCAAAGTTGTCAGTTTTGGCTTTGGCTTCTCGTCCTCTGCCGCATTTTCCTCATGTCGTTCCTGCTGTGCGGTCTTATTTTCCTCTGTCTGCCTGTCCCATAGATTGCGCAGGTAGTGCCGTCCCTTCAGCAGGTTGTCTATGCGGGCCAACAGCACCTCCTTGTCGAAGGGCTTGGTGAGATAGGCGTCGGCGCCGCAGCGGTAGCCCTCTATCTGGTGCTGACTCAGCGCGCGGGCCGTGAGGAGTATCACTGGCACATGACTGGTCAGGCTGTCGGTCTTGACGTGCTGGCAGAATTCCAAACCATTCATCACAGGCATCATCACGTCGCTCACTATGATGTCGGGTATCTGTTCGTGAGCCACCTTCAGACCCTCTTCACCGTCGGCGGCTTCAATGACGGTGTAGTGGTCTTGCAGTATGCTGCGCAGATACACACGCAGGTCGGCATTGTCGTCGATGATGAGTACTGTGGTCTGTTCCACGTCTATCTCCTGCTTAGGTATTTCTGCGACGGGTTCTGCCATATCGCTCATCTCCTGCTGTGCTTCCTCTGCTATCACCTTTATGTCCTTACCCACCTGCGCATCCAGCATCTTGCTGATAATCATCGTCAGTTGGTTGGTGTTTCTCCTCAGTATCCCAAACAGTTCCAGAGTTCTTGGTGCCACATTCTGCTTGTCGGGCGTTGCTGCCAGTTCCTCTAGTGGACCGTGTATGAGTGTGAGCGGTGTGCGCAGCTCGTGGCTCACCCGTGTGTAGAAGTCCAGTCGTTCGCGTTCCATCTGCTGACGCTCCTCGGCCATGTGTGCCTTTTGCAAGAGATACACATATACTATGGCGGAGAGTAGCAGCAGAAGTATGATAATGACTACTGCCAGGATGATGAACATGCGCTGCGAAGTGAGTTCCTGCATGTACTCGCTTATCTTCTCGTGCAGGCGTTGCAGGTTTTCTGCCTCTCTCACCACCTCTTCGCTCTCCATAAGCAGCACGTCGGCCTTTCCCGCTGTGACTATGGCAGAGGAGAGTGTGGTCTCCTTCTCGTACGGTCGGCCGTGTAGTATGTCGTCGGCCAGCTGAAGCAGTTTCTCGCCGTGGGTGGGATAGATGAAGGTGGCATCGAGCAGCGAGTCGCGCACGTGTGCTATGCCGCCTTTCTCGCCTGGCAGACCATCCACACCGCAGAAGAGGGGCATCGGTCCGCCGTGCTCTTCAAAGGCCTGCCGCGCACCCATGGCAGTGCGGTCGTTCATGCCGAACACCAGGTCGATGCTTTCCGTAGGATGCTTGCTCAGCCATTCCTTGACCTTGTTGTATGCCGTGCCCTGAGTCCAGTCGCCCTGAAGGGTGGCTACTATGCTTATGCCTGGCTCTCCCTGTAGCGCTTCGCGGAAGCCATTGTGACGCTCTGTGGCAGGTGATGAGCCTTTCAGTCCCATCACCACCATCACACGCCCCTTGCCTTGCAGCCTGTTCACCACATAGTCGCCCATGATGCTGCCCATCTCACGGTTGTCGGCACCGATGAACGCGGTGTATTTCTTCGAGTTGGTCTTGCGCTCGAATACTATGACAGGTATGCCCTTGTCGTATGCACGGTCAATGGCAGGAGTGACCTCTGCTGTCTGGTTGGGTGCTACAATGAGAAGGTCAATACCGCTGTCCACCAGACTGTCTATCTGATGTATCTGCTGTTCTGAGTTGTCATTGGCCTTGACAAAGCAGAGCTCCAGGTCGTCGTGGAAGAAGTCGGCAGTCTGCAGTTCCTGATTCTGCTTGTCGCGCCAGATATCATCCGAGCATTGCGACACGCCCACGCGGAATTTCTTCTCTTCCTTATGGCAGGCGCATAGCGTGAGTATGGCCAGTATTGGTATGATGTTGCGTATGTTCATGGTGCTGCGCCTCCCTCCGCAGTGCTGTGATAGGTCACTTCGTATATGTTTACTGCGTTGCCGCCCTGGTTGCGTCGTCCCTGTGAGGTCACGATTACTTGCCGTCCGTCGGCCGACACGTCCAGGCCCACGGGATAGGAGTCACAGCGTATCTGTGTCACCCTAGTGAGTGTGCGTGTGTCCACCACATGCACCTCTGAGGCTGAATTGCAGGCAGCGAAGATATACCTGCCGTCGGCTGTCATCTCTATGGTGCGTGTGCCGGTGCCTATCTGACATTCCTGCCAGCCTGTTACCTGTGCCTTATGGTCGCGAGCCTGGCGGGCGGCATCGAGAAACTTGTCCAGTCTGATGCGCTGAACGTATCCCGCGGCATTGATGCTGAGATACAGCCACCCGTCGCGAATCACCAGGTGGCGCACGTTGGGGCGCATGCCCTGCACCCTGCCCAGGTACTTCATTTCCTGCATGTCGAATACGGCTATGCCGCCGTTCTGTCCCATGCAACCTACCAGCAGGTAGTGGTCGTCGGGCGTGAACACTGTGCCGCGAAGACAGTAGCCGCTCTCGTTGTCACGGTCTACCTGCCGTGTCAGACTGAAGTTGAGCGGCAGCACATAGTCTACCACCAGCACCCTCTCATGGTGCCAGTCGCGTGGGTTGTCGCTGTCTATACGTATCAGGCCCACGGTGTTGTTGCCCCAGTGAGTCACCGCCATATATTTGCCGTCGTGTGATGCCGCAACCATCTTTGGCAGCGGTCCCGTCTCCATCAGCAGCACGATTTCGTCTTTTTCCGTGTCGATTACTGCCATGGCCGACGGATCCTGGGCGTTGATGTCGTAGGTGCGGCGGTAGTAGGGCACCCAGAAATACTTGCCTCCATGCGAGAAACAGCCCTCCACGGGTTTTCCTGCGAAGGTATTGAGGTCTTTTGTGTAGTGGGTGAAGGGGTAGAGGTCTGACGGCGTGCTCCACAGCGAGTCCTTCGAGGGGTCGCAGCGGTGGTTGATGGTCTTCAACTTCCTGTTGGTGCCCATCTCATACACCACTGTGCAACAACCTTCCAGCGAGTTGATATAGTATTTCTTTCCCGAGGGATGTATGTTGGCCGACTTCGGTGAGTCGATGTCCGTGTCGCGGCTTTCTGCCGGTCCGCCGGCATAGTTTTGCATCTTGGCGCTGAGCGTGATTGTCAGTGCCCCGTCGTCGCTTGTGGCGCTCTGTCCCACGGTGGAGTGGTGCAGTGGGGGTTGCGCTGCCGCCACTGCCGCCCATAGCCAACATGCTATAGCCAGCATATTTCTTCTTCTGTAGTTTAGTAGTCTTATCATTTTTGTAGTATATGGTATTATACGGGTTTCATGGTGTAGGGTGTTTCAAATGGCATCGTCTGAGTGATATTCCAGTAGAGGTTCAGTACGCCTCACGGTATTTGCTTTCGTCGTGGTCGTCCATCATGCTCAGGTACGAGCGGTATCGCGTTTCGGCTATCCTCCCTTCCACTACAGCCTGCAGCACCGCGCATCCTGGTTCGTGCGTGTGTGTGCAGTTGTTGAACCGGCACTGTTCCGACACGCTGAAGATTTCTCGGAAATACGAGCATATCTCTTCTGGCTGCATGTCGAAGCTGCCAAATCCCTTTATGCCCGGTGTGTCTATCACCCATCCTCCCCCGGGCAGTGGCAGCATCTCGCTGTGGGTGGTGGTGTGTGTGCCGGTGTGGTGTGCCGCCGATATCTCGGCAGTGCGCAGTGCCGCACCTGGCAGGATACGGTTGAGCAGGGTCGACTTGCCCACGCCGCTGTTGCCGCTGAAGAGGGTGATGCGGTCTTTCAGCACCTCGTGCAGTGTAGGCATGCCTTCGCCCGTGAGTGCAGAGAGGGCTATGCACTGGTACTGCAATGCCGAATAGAGCTCTATGAGATGCTCCTGAATCAATCGGTCGTCGGCCGTGAGCAGGTCCGTCTTGTTGAATATCAGTACCACGGGTATGCTGTAGGCCTCGGCGGTGGCCAGAAAGCGGTCGATGAACGTGGTGGATGTCTCGGGCTGGCGGATGGTGACCACCAGACAGGCCTGATCCACGTTGGCTGCTATGATATGGCTCTGTTTGGAGAGATTTGACGAGCGCCGGATGATATAGTTTCTGCGCTCCTCTATTTCTGTAATCAGGGCCGTGCCCTCTGCGTTGGGTACAAGTAGCACACGGTCGCCTACGGCCACAGGATTGGTACTACGTATGCCCTGCAACCGGAAGCGACCTTTTATCTTGCTTTCTATCTGCTGTCCGTCGTCGGTGAGTACCGTGTACCAGCTGCCAGTGTTTTTTATCACTACGCCTCGCATAGGCGGCAGGTCACACGGTCATTATCTCTTTGTTCTTGGCAGCCAGGATGTCGTCGATCTTCTTGATGAACTTGTCGTGCAGTTTCTGCAGGTCATTCTCGGCATCCTTCTCGTTGTCCTCGGAGAGTCCGTCCTTTATGGCTTTCTTCAGCTTGTCTTTTACGTCGCCTCGCACATTGCGAACCTCCACCTTGGCCTTTTCGCCTATCTTGTTGCACTGCTTGGCCAGTTCCTTGCGTCGCTCCTCGGTGGGTTGCGGTATGCCCAGGCGTATCACCTCGCCGTTGTTCTCCGGTGTGATGCCCACATCGCTGTCCATGATGGCCTTTTCTATCGGTCGTATCATCTTCTTGTCCCAGGGGCGTATGGCTATGGTGCGCGGGTCGGGGGTAGACACGTTGGCCACCTGGTTCAGCGGTACCATCTGTCCGTAACTTTCCACCTTCACACCGCTTACTATCGCTATGTTGGCCCTGCCGGCACGTATGCGTGCCAGCTGGTCGTCCAGAAACAATGCTGCCATCTCCATGCGCTCTTCAGCCTCATTGAGAGTTGCTTTAACGTCTATCATATTCTTAAGGTTTAGTTGCTTGATTTTGCAAAAATAGTAAAATTATTTATAATCTGCAATCTTAGTGAAGAAAAAAATGAGTTAATGGAGCGTAATACAAAAAAATAAACTACTTTTGCAGAAGACAAACTATTATCCTTAAATTCACTATATGGCACATCTTCGCACCCTCTTGATGACAGTGGTAATGGCATTTGCACTTGCTGCCAATGCCAGTGGTTTTGACTACTTAGTGGTAGAGGAGACCGACAACACCCAGCATCCCACACTGCTTACCGATTTTGACCAGATACGCTTCACTGGCGGCTGGATGGTGCTCTACAAGAGTGGCATGACAGTGGCGCAGTACCGACTGGAGAACCTCAGACAGATGTTCTTCCAGGACGACACCACGGGCATTGACGCTATCATGGCTGCTGGTGAGTGCTTTGATGTGTATTCTGTCGCAGGCACGCTTATACAACGCCAAGCCTCCAGCCTGGACGGGCTCAACGCCGGCGTGTATGTGGTGCGCAGTGGTGAGCGTACCATCAAAGTGGTGAAGAAATAGCAGGGTGCGAATATTATTACTAAAGAGGTAATTGTCTAAGCACCACCCAGTTCGCGACTAATTTTATTTGTCAGTTCAGTCAACTCGTCTATGGTGAGTTGTTCGGGCCGGCGTGTCATCATCTCATCGGCGAGAAACGCTGCGCTCATTGGGCGTGTGGTGAAGAGGGGTCGCAGACTCACTCTCAGCATCTTACGCCGCTGGTTGAACGCCGTCTTCACCACCTGGCGGAACAGGTTCCAGTCGCAACCCAGCGAGGTGCGGCCGTTGCGTGTCATGCGTATCACGGCACTTTTCACCTTTGGAGGGGGTGAGAACACGTTCTCGTCCACGGTAAACAGGTATTCCACATTGTACCATGCTTGTATCATCACGCTCAGTATGCCGTATGCTTTTGTGCCCGGTGCCGATGCAATGCGCTGTGCCACCTCGCGCTGTATCATGCCTGTGCAACAGGGGATGAAGTCCTTGTATTCCAGCATCTTAAAGAATATCTGCGAGGAGATGTCGTAAGGGTAGTTGCCTGTCAGCACGAAGGACTGGCCGTCGAAAAGCGTGGAGAGATCCATTCTGAGGAAGTCGCCGGAAATGATGCTGTCGGTGAGGGTGGGGTAGTGGTGCTCGAGCCACGCCACCGACTCGCTGTCTATCTCCACCACCTTCAGAGGGCGCTCCTTGGTCATGAGATACTGTGTGAGCACTCCCATGCCGGGACCTACCTCCAGCACAGGGATATCCGGACAGGCATCTACAGTGTCTGCTATCCTTCTGGCTATGTCAAGGTCGGTCAGAAAATGCTGACCAAGGTTCTTTTTGGGCTTTACCGTGCGCATAATGTCATCGTTGTTCGGAAAATGTGGGGCTAAGATAGTCATTTCTGCCTTCATAGCCAACAATTAAGCACGTTTTCTTGTACGAAGACACAAAAAAGACGGCGGTTCCTGCACTAGGCAGAAGCCGCCATCCTAATATATAGCTTAATTTTCAATGTTGTTTACTCTATAAACATGTCCGAGTTAGTGAAGTTATTTCTTCTCTATAGTATTCTCGAACATCATAGCCGATGCCACCATGGCAGCACACAGGGCTACAATTACTGATATACTCATAGTGTTATCCTTTCTTTTCTTTAAGTTAAACAATCTTTCTTTTGTGTGCCTCGCGGCATGACAATCTTTTTACCTTGTTATCCTGTTATCCTGTTTGTCATCCTGTGCCTTTGCAGGCTCAATCTTTTCTTACCTTTAAAAACTTCTACCTATTGTCCTTCCGTTTATCTCAAACGGCACAAACTTTTCACCTTTTGTATCTCTAACTGTCGCCAGTTTATATTTTAATATCCTTTTCCCAATTTTTTTTTGTGTCGACTATCTTTTTTTTCTATGCTTTCTCTTTTCCCACCACCTCTCGCGGTGGACTCTTTTTTCACCTCTCTTTGGTGCCTTTGTTTCCTTTTGACGATGCAAAGGTAAGGCGAGTTTTGACACCACACAACATTTTCGACCCTTTTTCTCCTCTCTCGCCCCCCTTTTTGACCTATGTCAAATAGTCTATGTGTGCGCACACATCCCCCATATACCTTATTATATAATATAAGAGCGAGATATAGGCTTCCCGTGGCATTTGCAAGTATTTTGATTGAAAAAGACGGTTTTTATGTGTAATTCGCCCACTTTTCCATAATTTTGCAATGCCCAAGAGGAAAAATGGCAAAAACAAACCAAACAGAGGCACTGCTGGCACTCATACGCGAGGGAAAAACCATGAGCGGCCGCACTCAACTGTATCTCATCATGCAGTTGAGCATACCCGCCATACTGGCTCAGGTCACCAATGTCATGATGTTTTTCATCGACCAGGCCATGGTGGGCTCGTTGGGTGCAGAGGCTTCCGCCGCCTGCGGACTGATAGAGAGCACCACTTGGCTCTTTGGAGGTATCGCCAGTGCCGCCAGCATGGGCTTCTCGGTTCAGGTGGCACATTTCATCGGAGCCAACGACTTCACGCGAGCCCGTCAGGTGGTGCGCCACGGCTTGATATGCACCTCGTTCATGGCCCTGCTCCTCCTGATAGGAGCCTGGATCATATCGCCCCACCTGCCCTATTGGTTGGGAGGTGGTGACGACATAGCCGCCGATGCTTCCACCTACTTCCTCATCTTCGCCTTTGGTGTTCCCTTCTTCCAGTTGAACACCCTCGCCTCGTCGATGCTCAAGTGCGAAGGGCGGATGCGGGTGTCGAGCACGCTCAGCGTGCTGCTCTGCATACTCGATGTGGTGTTTAATTTCATTCTCATCTTCCCCTCTCGCACCGTCAGCGTGCTGGGAACGGAGGTGTGGGTGCCGGGTGCCGGACTGGAAGTGGCGGGTGCAGCCATCGGTACCGGTCTGGCTTTTCTTGTCACATCGCTGCTACAGTCGTGGTTCGCTTTCGTTCGCAGCCGTATACTCTCGCTCTCCCGTTTCCGCGAGCCTTTCCGCTGGGTGGGCAACTATCTCTCCAACGCCCTGCGCATAGGTGCCCCCATGGCCCTGCAGTCCTTCCTCATGAGCAGTGCTCAGATTATCAGTACCATGATTGTGGCACCGTTGGGCAATTTCGCCATTGCCGCCAACACCTTTGCTATCACCGCCGAGAGTCTGTGTTACATGCCGGGCTTTGGCATAGGCGATGCCGCCACCACCCTCGTAGGACAGAGCATGGGGGCTGGCCGGCGCGACCTCTGTGCCCGCTTCGCCCGCCTCACCGTGTTATGCGGCATGGCGGTGATGACGCTGATGGGTGTGGTGATGTATCTCTTCGCACCGGAGATGATGGCGCTGATGACACCTGTGGAGGAGATACGCCAGTTGGGCACCGCCTGTCTGCGCATCGAGGCCTTTGCCGAACCGATG
>OMSQ01000050.1 GCA_900313805.1 uncultured Prevotella sp.
GCAAATACCACAACCTGCCTGTGTCCCTGTCCTCGCAGATTGTCAAGGAAATCATCCACACGCCTTTTGAGGTCAGGAAAACTCTCTCCTCCTGTGGCAGGCAGGTGCATGTAGTCCTTGTACCATTCCTGGAGTGCAGGGTCGTCTATCTTGTCGTATGACTGCATCTCCCAACGTCCCATGTTCATCTCTTTCAGCCTGTCATCGCGTATTGCCGTGGTAAACCCGCAGTAGTCAGCCAGTTTTACAGCCCTGCGCAGCGGCGAGGTATAGGCTTGGTCGAACTCTATGCCGCTGAGATGTCGGCGCACGTCAGCTGCCTCTTGTGGGAATGTGTCGGCCACATCCACGTCGCTCCAACCATAGCAGATGCCTGGCGGCACCTCTGTGCGCGTATGTCTCACAAGATACACTCTCATGCCATCATGCAATATGTGCCTGATACACCAGCATGGCCAGTGTCAGGTGGAAAGTGAGTTCGGTGAGAAGAAAAACGGCTCCGCAACAGTCACCTGTATACCCCTTCAGACGGCGCCATATCAGCAAGTACAGCAAGTACAGCATCAGACACGGTGCCATGACCACCCAGTAGAGCGAGGGTATGTCGGCAAAAGGCGACAGCCAAAAAAGAAGTGCCAGCGGCACCAGTCCCTGTATTGCCAGAAGTATGCCGGCACGGAGGGTGACGGGACGGTACACCACGCCGTTCTTGGCTGTGTCGGCCGTGCGTGCGTAAGGCATCATCTGTATTATCTGTCCGGAAAGCATTTTCGAGAATGGATCGGCTGCCAACAGGGCAAAGGCTATGCACTCGCTGTCACCCAGAAAGCTGAGTGCCATGTAGAGTAGCGCGAAATAGACTATCAGAGCAATGGTGCCGTAGGTGCCTATGTGCGAGTCTTTCATTATGCTCAGTATACGCTCGCGATTGCTGCCGCCGCCCCCGAAACCATCCAAGAAATCGGCCAGTCCGTCTTCATGAAGGGCTCCTGTCGTCAGCAGACGCACTACTATGGCCAGTGCCAGTGCCAGTGGCAAAGGCATTATCATAGAACCAAAATACACTGTGCCAGCCATCATGGCTCCAGTGAGCCAACCCGTAAGGGGCCAGTACTCCACCACGGAGCGGTAACTGTCGCGAGGAGGCTGATACAAGCGCCAGAAGGGCAGACGGGTGAAAAAAATCAAGGCTGCCCAGATACTCTGATACCAATTGCATCTATACAGAGGTACTTTCATAATCCTATCCCTTTATCTTGCACGCTATTCCGCTCACCATGAGTATCACTTCATCGGCACGCTCTGCTACAAACTGGTTTATCCATCCTTGCACATCGGTAAACTGCCGTTGCAGGGCGTTGGCACTCACCCCGCCGCTGCCCACCTCGTTGGTCACCACGATGAATGTGGCATCTTGCGAGATGAAGCGCTCAAACTCCGCTTTCATCTCGGTCAGCACCTTATCGGTCATGGCACGTCGCTCCACCGCGGTGAGATGCTCTGAACCGTCGTCCATGGCATCTGTCAGGAAGTTGGTACTCCACAGCGTCAGGCAGTCAACCACTACCACACGACCCGCTACTATGCATCTGCTGAGCCACTTCTCCTCCTCTATGTTGGTCCACTGAGGCCCGCGGCGTGACTGATGACGCCTGACTCTCTCGCGGAACTCATCGTCCCAGATGCGAGAAGTGGCCAGGTACACTGGTGAATCACTCATCTGCAAAGCCAGTCGCTCAGCGTGCTCGCTTTTGCCAGACCGCTGCCCACCGGTTATAAGTATTATATTGCCCATAGTGCGTGTGTAATTGCGCAGCAAAGGTAGTGCAAACTGAGGGAAGAACAAAATGTGCTGGCACATTTTTATTTTTGAGGCAACACCTACCTTTGTCGAAATCTACAAAACTATTGCAAATAACAGAAACAATAAACATCTTTTTCGGCGACACACTAAGGTGCGAGAAGTACAATTTATGCAGATTAAAAAGACTACGACAAAAAAAACAGTATAAAATTTCATTACTTATGTCAAGATTTTACTCTAAATGATAAAAAATATTAAAATATATTTGGCACTTTCCAATCTTTTTCTTTATTTTGCAGCGAATAATGCAGGAAACTACGTAAACATTATATTTTATTAATTATTCAGAGTGACATGAAAAAGTTAGTTTTATTGTTTGCTGCCGCTACTATGGCAGTATCTGTTTCGGCTCAGACCGTTACAGAGAGCAAGACTTTTGACAACTTCTACGTTGGCATCAACGGTGGTGTTGCCACCAAGACTACTGGTCACAAGTGGTTGAACGACCTCAATCCCAATGCTGGACTCCGCATCGGTCGTTACTTCACTCCTGTGTTCGGTCTTGCTGTTGAGAGTAATGCTTATTTCTCTAACAAGCCTTGGAAATCCACAGGCACTGTAGTACGTTTCATCAACACCTCTCTGCTCGGTACCGTTAACCTGAGCAACTGGTTCGGTGGATATCCTGGTGAGCCCCGCAGCTTCGAGGTTGTGGCTCTCTATGGTCTGGGATGGGGACATGTGTTCACCTCTAAGGATGAATACATCCGTGCCAACCACATGACTTCTAAGGCCGGTCTTGACTTCACCTTCAACTTCGGTAGCAAGAAGCAGTGGCAGTTCTACATTGAACCCAGCATCACTTGGGCTTTCAATGCTGACACCAAGAACAAGGCTGCTGCTTTCGAGCAGGGTACCTTCAAAGCTGGTGAGAACAACGACCAGCCCGCTTACAACCTGCACAACTCTATGCTGCAGCTCAACGGCGGTATCGTTTACAAGTTTGGTAACAGCAACGGCACTCACAACTTCACCATCGCACAGCTCCGCGACCAGGCTGAAATCGATGCCCTCAATGCTACTATCAACGACCTGCGCAACGCACTCAGCGCTAAGGATGCACAGCTCGCAGAGAAAGACCGCAGAATCGCTCAGCTCCAGCAGGAACTCGACGAGTGCCTGAAGCGCCCCGTAGTGGTGAAGAACGAGACTGCTACTAACCTGCAGCCCACAGTGCTCTTCCGCCAGGCTAAGTCTACTATCGATCCCGCTCAGTACGCTCCCATCGAGCTGATTGCTTCTTACATGAAGAATCATCCCGAGGCAAAGGTGGAGATCAAGGGTTACGCTTCTCCCGAAGGCAATCCCGAACTGAACCAGAAGCTCTCTGAGGATCGCGCTCAGGTGGTTCGCAACGCCCTCATCAAGAAGTACAAGATCGCTGCTGATCGCGTGACTGCAAGAGGTTGCGGTGTTACCGACAAACTCTTCGAGCAGCTCGAGTTCAACCGCGTGGCTACTTTCCACGATGTAACCAAGGACTAATTCCTGGTAATATCTGAACCCTAATACAAAGGGGCATCTCTCTTACGAGGGGTGCCCCTTTGATTGTTACATGTTGTTTGTAATCCGTTGACCTAAGTTATAATTTGTTAGTTTGCAGTTTTTTATATATCAAAATGTTTGCTGTGTGCGGAAATCTGCGTAACTTTGCAGCCGATATGCTGTCACATACAAACGGTTATGACAGTACAAGGTAAAAGGAAACACAAACATTATGAAACATCAGTTGAGAAGCGCTGTCTGTACCGAAGGTAGGAAGATGGCTGGAGCACGCGCATTGTGGGTGGCAGCAGGCATGCGACCCCAACAGTTTGGCAAACCAATCATTGCTGTGGTCAACTCGTTCACACAGTTCGTGCCAGGACATACTCACCTGCATGAGGTGGGACAGATAGTGAAACAAGAGATAGAGGCTATGGGATGCTATGCCGCCGAGTTCAATACCATAGCAATCGACGACGGCATTGCCATGGGACACGACGGCATGCTCTATTCGCTGCCATCACGTGACATCATAGCCGACAGCGTGGAGTATATGGTAAATGCCCACAAGGCTGATGCCATGATATGCATATCCAACTGCGACAAGGTGACGCCTGGTATGCTCATGGCTGCCATGCGCCTGAACATACCCGCCGTGTTCTGTAGCGGCGGACCCATGGAGGCCGGACAGTGGAAAGGACAGAATGCCGACCTCGTCACTGCTATGGTGAAAGGCGCTGACCCCACGGTCACTGATGAGGATATGGCTGAGCTGGAGCAGTGCGCCTGTCCCGGATGCGGCTCATGCTCAGGCATGTTCACCGCCAACTCCATGAACTCACTCACTGAGGCCATAGGTCTGTCGCTGCCCGGCAACGGCACCATACTGGCCACACACGCCAACAGGGTGCAGCTCTTCCGCGATGCAGCTCGCCTCATCGTGAGAAATGCCATGGCATACTATAACGATGGCGACGAGAGCGTGCTGCCACGCAGCATAGCCACTCGTCAGGCTCTGCTCAATGCCATGACTCTCGACATAGCCATGGGAGGCAGCACCAACACCGTGCTCCACCTGCTGGCTGTGGCACAGGAGGCAGGTGCCGACTTCACCATGAGCGACATCGACCAACTGAGTCGAAAGGTGCCTTGTCTCTGCAAACTGGCTCCCAACACACAGAAATACAGTGTGCAGGAATGCAACCGCGCCGGAGGCATACTGGGCATCATGCATGAACTGGACAAAGCCGGACTTATACAGCGCGAAACTAAGCGTGTGGACGGAATGACCACAGGTGAAGCTATGGACCGCTATGACATCACTGGCGACAGCATCGATCCGGAAGCTGACCGCATATATTACAGCGCCCCAGGACGCGTGTTCTCTACACGCATGGGCTCACAGAACACCCGCTGGTCACAACTCGACACCGACCGCCAGTCTGGATGTATCCGATCCGTGGAACATGCTTATACCAAAGATGGCGGACTGGCAGTGCTCTTCGGCAATATAGCTCCCGACGGCTGCGTGGTGAAGACAGCGGGCGTAGACCCCGAACTGTGGCACTTTGAAGGACCGGCAGTGGTGTTCGACTCACAGGAAGACGCCTGTGAGGGCATCCTCGGTGGTAAGGTGAAGAGCGGCGATTGCGTGGTCATCACCCACGAAGGACCAAAGGGCGGACCGGGCATGCAGGAGATGCTCTATCCCACATCGTACATAAAGAGCATGCATCTGGGCAGAGAGTGCGCACTCATCACCGATGGTCGATTCTCTGGAGGTACCTCCGGACTGAGCATCGGACATATATCGCCCGAGGCTGCGTCAGGTGGCAACATAGGCAAGGTGGTGGACGGAGACATCATAGTGATAGATATCCCTTCACGTACTATACAGGTGAAACTGAGTGACGAGGAACTCTCTGCACGAGAGCAGCGGCCACTCACCCGACAAAGACAAGTGAGCAAGGCCCTTAGGGCATACGCACAGAGTGTGAGCTCGGCCGACAAGGGCGGCGTACGTATCATTGACTGACAGATATGAATGAGATAATAACAGGGGCAGAGGCGCTTATGCGCTCATTGCAGGCAGAAGGGGTGAAGACTATTTTCGGATACCCCGGGGGCGCCATCATGCCCGTTTTCGATAGCCTGTACGACTATACCCGTGGTGACAACCCGGTATTCAACCATATCCTGGTGCGCCATGAACAGGCAGCCACACACGCAGCACAGGGCTATGCCCGCGTGAGTGGACAGACAGGGGTGTGTCTGGTGACCAGTGGTCCCGGCGCAACTAACACTCTCACCGGTGTGGCAGATGCCATGATGGACTCCACACCGCTGGTGGTCATAGCCGGACAGGTGAGCGTGGGTGCACTGGGCACAGATGCCTTCCAGGAGGTTGACCTCGTGGGTCTGGCACAACCTATAAGCAAGTGGTCGTACCAGATACGCAGACCAGAGGATGTGGCATGGGCGGTGAGTAAGGCGTTCTATATAGCACGCACTGGCAGACCTGGACCCGTGGTGCTCGACTTCCCCAAGAACGCTCAGATACATGAAACTGAGTGGCAACCGCAGCATGTGAACTTTATACGCAGTTATGAGCCATGTCCAGCCCTTGATATGGAGGCTGTACGTATGGCCGCAGATATCATTAACCATGCACAGAAACCATTGGCTCTGATAGGGCAGGGGGTGGAGCTCGCCGGTGCCCACCAGCAACTGAGGGAGTTCCTGGAAAAGGCCGACATACCTGCGGCACGCACCATGCTCGGACTCTCGGCGCTGCCGTCATCGCATCCGCTCAACATGGGCATGCTCGGCATGCACGGCAATTATGCGCCCAATGTGAAGGAGCAGGAGTGTGATGTGCTCATCGCCATTGGCATGCGCTTCAGCGACCGTGTGACAGGCCGCCCCGATACATACGCACGACAAGCCAAGGTGATACATCTGGATATAGACCGCTCCGAGATAGACAAGAACGTTAAGACCACAGTGGCAGTGGTGGCCGACTGTAAGACCTCGCTGCCTGCCATCACCCGCTTGTTGGAAAAAGCTGACCATACCGAGTGGAAACAGTCGTTCACACCACTATACCAAGAGGAGTATGAACGTGTGATACGGCCCGCACTCTTACCACACGAGGGACCTTTGCTCATGGGCGAAGTTGTGGATGCCGTGGCGAAAGCTACAAAGGGCGAGGCCGTGCTGGTGACCGACGTGGGACAGAATCAGATGTTTGCCTGTCGTTATTTCCAGTTTAAGCATCACCGCTCCGTGGTATCATCGGGCGGACTGGGTACAATGGGCTTCGGACTCCCCGCTGCCGTGGGAGCCACCTTCGGTGCCCCACAGCGCACCGTCTGCCTCTTCACTGGCGACGGCGGTATGCAGATGAGCATACAGGAACTAGGCACCATCATGGAACAGCAGGCTCCAGTCAAGATGATACTGCTTAATAATAACTACCTTGGCAATGTGCGACAGTGGCAGGACATGTTCTTCAGAGGCAGAAAGTCGTTCACACGCATGCAAAATCCGTCTTATGAACTCGTGGCATCGGCATACCATATACCGTATAGGGTGGTGACCGACAGGAAGCAACTCGCCGATGCGGTACAGCAGATGTTGAACACTGACGGACCGTTCCTGATGGAATGTGCCGTGCGCGAAGAGGATAATGTACTGCCTATGACCCCGCCGGGCAAGAGCGTGGATGAAATGTTGCTTGAGATTTAATAAGATTTGCTCATGGAGAAAAAACTTTATACTCTGCTCGTGTTTTCAGAGAATATTGCAGGTATCCTCAATCAGATTACCGCAGTGTTCACACGCAGACAGGTAAACATAGAAAGTCTTAACGTGTCAGCCTCCAGCATACAAGGCATACATAAATATACCATCACAGCGTGGAGCGACAAGAGTCAGATTGAAAAGATCACCCGACAGATTGAAAAGAAAATCGATGTGGTGAAGGCTGATTTCTATACCGACGACCAACTGTTCATACACGAGGTGGCGCTCTTCAAGCTATCTACACCCGAGGTGATGAAAAATCCCGAAATATCACGTGTGATAAGGCGCAGCGATGCTCATGTGCTGGAGATGAACCCCACATACGTGGCAGTGATGCTGGGTGGACAGACGGAAGATATTCAACGGCTTTACGAAACTCTCAATGACTTCGGCTGCCTGCTGCAATACACACGCAGCGGAAGAATTGCCGTTACACGAAGCACAGAGGAGTCGGTGAGCAATTATCTTAACAAAAGGGAGAGGGAGCATGCAGAACAGTAATCTTCCAAAGGTGGACCGCTATGTGTTCATGGCAGAGCCTTTTCACTGCGATTTCCAAAAAGGCCTGTTTATGGGACACCTGGGAAATCACATGCTGAATGCTGCCGATTTCCATGCTAATGCCCGCGGGTTTGGCATGGACTATCTCAATTCCATACATCGCACCTGGGTGCTTTCGCGCCTGGCTATCGAAATGCAGCAGATGCCACGAGCATATACGCGCTTCTACGTTCAGACATGGGTGGAAAAGGCCATGCGCTTCTTCACTCACCGTAACTTCAAGGTGTATGATGCCGACAACGGTACTGTATATGGCTACGGACGTTCGGTCTGGGCCATGATAGATACTGACACACGACAGCCAGCCGACTTGCTGTCTGTGAACGACGGTGCTCTCGTGAGTTATATCGAAACTGACGAACCCTGTCCAATCGACTCTCATTCAAGGGTGAAGATGGGAGATGGAGCGGAACTGATAGCCACACGACGCGCCATGTACAATGACATAGACGTCAATGGACATGTGAACAGTGTGAAGTATATAGAACACGTGCTTGACCTCTTCCCTCTGGAGTGGTATGCCAAACATCCTCTCCGGCGACTGGAGATAGCATACGTGGCAGAGGGACATCCCGACGACCTGTTGTGCTACTACCGCGAACAGACCTCACATACAGAGTATATGGTACGCATAACAGGCAAAAAAGAGCCTGATGGCGACGAACAGGAACTGTGTCGGTGCAGGGTGTGCTTTAATGAACATTAATACATTATAATATAATAATCATCGGGGTGCTTGCATCCCAAAAACAAACAATTATGGCAGAAATGAATTTTGGCGGTGTGATCGAAACAGTGGTCACCAGCAAGGAGTTCTCTTTGGAGAAGGCACGCGAAGTGCTGAAGGATGAAACTATAGCTGTGATAGGCTATGGCATACAGGGTCCTGGTCAGGCTTGCAACCTGCGCGACAACGGATTTAATGTGATAGTGGGTCAGCGCCCCGGCAAGACCTACGACAAGGCCGTGGCCGACGGATGGGTGCCTGGCAAGACTCTCTTCTCTATCGAAGAGGCTGCTGAGCGTGGCACAATAGTGTGTATGCTGCTCTCTGACGCCGGACAGATACAGGCTTGGCCGAAAATCAAGCCCTATCTCACTCCCGGCAAGGCTCTCTACTATTCGCATGGCTTCGCCATCAACTGGAACGACCGTACAAATGTGGTGCCCCCGACAGATGTCGACGTGATACTGGTGGCTCCGAAAGGCTCTGGCACTTCGCTGCGCACCATGTTCCTCGAGGGACGCGGACTGAACTGCTCGTATGCTGTATATCAGGATGCTACCGGTAAAGCAGAGGAGCGCACTATTGCCTTCGGTATCGGTATTGGTGCCGGATACCTGTTCAAGACCACCTTTGAGCGCGAGGCCACTTCGGACCTCACCGGTGAGCGCGGCTCACTCATGGGTGCCATAGAAGGACTGCTCGAGGCTCAGTATGAGGTGCTTCGTGAACATGGACACTCTCCTTCAGAGGCTTTCAATGAGACTGTAGAGGAACTCACACAGAGCCTGATGCCGCTCTTCGCCGAAAAGGGTATGGACTGGATGTATGCCAACTGCTCTACTACGGCACAGAGAGGCGCTCTCGACTGGGCTCCCCGCTTCCGCGAGGCTATAAAGCCCGTGATGGAATGGCTGTATCTGAGCGTGCAGACTGGTAAGGAGGCTCAGATCTCCATCGACAGCAATAGTAAGGAAGACTATCGCGAGAACCTGAACAAGGAACTTGAGGCCATGCGCAACAAAGAGATGTGGCGTGCCGCAGAGACTGTGCGCCAGTTGCGCCCGGAAAATAACTGATTGTTCTTACGACCTGCATCCTGGCTGCTTATGCCAGGCGCAGCAAGTCACCATCCTGACGCACCCGCTCCTCATGGAGCAGGTGCGTCAGTGCTTGTTCCACCTCTGCTCTCGGCATGTTCAGAGCACTTACCTCAGCAAGTGTATGCTGCTCGCCATCAGCCAACAGCCGGAGTATCAGCTCAGTAGCATCCTCTGTGTCGGGCTCATCGTCGGCACATACGTCACAATGACCGCAGGGGTGAGCTCCTTTTTCACCGAAATAGCGTAGTAGGAATGTGCTGCGACACTCATCACTCTCCGTCGCATATTCTATCATGCACTCTATGCGGCGCACATACTGTTTGAGTCGCTCTTCATAAACAGAAGTCGGTATTACCACATCCTTGCCATCCTCCCTGCTCTGACTGTAGGTGATAAGGGGTGTGCTGCGCTGGGGTATGAAATCGAGTATATGCCGCTGGCGTAGTGCCTTGAGCGTGTCGTACACTATAGAGGCAGGCACACCTGACTGATGTGCCACCATACTCTCCTCTATATAAACATAGTCGACAAACAGCCCGCCGTACAACCTAAGCATGGCTGTGATAATCTTCTCTTCGGTGGGAGAGAGTTGGTGGAGTGTGTCCAGTTCTTGTCTGCTGAGGGTGAACATCACACGGGCTCGGTGATCTGGGTCGGTGTCATATTCTATATACCCTGAACGGCTGAGTATCTGTAGGGCGGAATGTACTGGTACTGGAAAATGGTGGAAGTTGTGGCAGAAACGTTCTATCTCGAACAGGAATGTGCGGTCATAGCCGCTGCCTATGCCCACTTCGAAGAAA
>OMSQ01000060.1 GCA_900313805.1 uncultured Prevotella sp.
GCGTTGTTGAGGTCGCTGGTCATGATGGTCTGTTTGCTGAGGTAAGGTGCCACATCATCGTATCTCACCCAGAACAGAGGATATTTTGCCGAGCCCTCGCCGAAGTCGTCTTCACGCATAAGTATGGGGCAGAGAGCTATGACTTTACGATGGAAGGTGGAAGTGGCCTGGTCGTAGTATGCGCTCTCCTTCAGGTAATAGCCCTTGACCTCGGCAGATGGTATGTCGCTATTGTCTATGCGCACACGTCCGTCCTTGCGCTCATAGTAAATATGATAGTTATTCAGGAAATCGAGCGGTTTAATGCGTGCGCTGTCAGTGAACACCTCGTTACCGTCGAGCCGGTATTCATACACATTTATACCCCCTCGGGTCGGTCCCTGGAGCATGAGTTTGAAGAGGTAGGTGAAGAGGTTCATCTCCGTGCCCTGCGGTTCCACGGGATAATAGAGTCCGGCATTAGCCGTCTCCTCCAGATTGAGTTCACGGTATATATCACGTCTCCACACCACATCCTCAGACATAGTGAGTGCTGTGGGGAAAGAGATACGTGCGCGTGTAGTCATATTGCTGGCATTTGACTTTGCCTGTGCCTGTTGCTGTTGTTGTTGTTGTGCTCTCTGTCGGGCTATGGGTTGAGCTGTTGCCCATTGAGCGGCACATGCCAGCAGAGCTATGATAAACAATTTTCTCATCATATCTAAAAACACATTTATTTCACGATAATTTCCATTGCGGAGGGCAGTTTACGCGCAAGTCCATCAGGTCCTACGGCATTTACATGAGTGATATAGAAGCGCTTGTTGCGCGAGAGTTTGCGGAATGCTTCCTTCTGCCGCTCAGAGAATGCTGCTCCGGCGGATGCCATGGGCACTGCATTACCCATATTGTCGAAGAATACCGTTTCGAAACTGGTAACCTTGAATTCTATGTCAAGCAGTCCGTCGTCGATAGCTGCATGGATGCCTCCTATGCCCATCAGGCTGGCTTTTGGCATTCCTCCACCCTTGAAGCGGTCTGTACCCAGTGCGATGTATGCCGTCGGGTCGGGCAGTTTACGCACATGGAAGGTGAAGGTGCCCATCTGGCGTGTCTTGCCCTGGTCACTGGCAGTGACGGTGAAAGTGACATCCTGTCCCACTGCTGAGGGAGTGGCAATGTAGTGTCCGTCGCCCTTGGAAGAGAGCGAACCCCCACTCATGGACAGCGACACACTGTTTTGTGGCAGTCCGGCCACAGTGACGCTCACAGGGTTGGGATAACCTGCGTAGAGCACATTCATCAGGTCGGCAGCCACGGTGGCACCCGAAGGCGGTTGTATGACGCGGTATTTCTGAATGAAGTCGCGTCGTATCATGTCGCCATCGGCATTGCGCATCAAGATGTAGCCACCAAACTGGTGTTCGCCCACCCCACCGGCAGAGATAGTGTAGGCACCTCCCTTGCTATTGATGCGAGTGCCGTTGACATATATCTCGGGCTGTGCTGTGGTGTCCACGGCAGCCATGACTATGTGCGTGCTCATCTGTTCACCCGGGTATAGGGTGGTCTTGTCGGGTATGACAAAGGCATCCAACTTGTTCACCCTGATATCCTTTAGTCCGATATTTGCTATGAGCGAGTGTAGCACCTCTCCCTCGGCATATCTCACGTCGCTCTGGAGTTTGGAGAGCAGCGTGACGGCTGCTGCCACGGGCATGGCATCAAACATATACTCCTGCCAGTTCTTGCCCAGGGTGTTTTCATTCTGTGGCACCTCGGTAGAGAGGTTGCTGGATATGATTTCCTTCTGGTGTGGGTCGGTGATGAGGTCAAGTATGCGTTTACGGTAACTCACCACCTGGTCGAAGAGTTGCTGTCCCTTACCGCTACCTGGTGCCAGCATCACCTGTGCAGCAGCCTCAAGGTCCTCCTTGTTGACTATGTTCTTCAAGTCAGCTTCATTGCCGTCGGCCTCTCTCACAATGGCCCATTTCAGTTCCTGAGCGAAGTTGTAAAGCGAATCGCTCATGTTCTTCACCTCGCGTGCCCTTTCATACCATTCGCGCACCTTTGTGGGATTTTCCTTCATCTGCTGTTCAAAGTCAGCAAACATCGCTTGATTTTCCTTGGTGGAGTTGGCTGTGGTACGACTGAGGCTCTCCTCCACCACCGAGAAGCCGTTGAGCACCTCGGTAGAGATATTGAGCGCCAGCATAGCCATCAAGACGACGTACATGAGGTTGATCATCTTCTGGCGTGGCGAAATCGGTCTTTTCTTTATTGCCATCTCAGCGTAGCGTGGTTAGAATATGTTGTCGGGAGTTTGCGGTGTTGCTGCCGTACGCATGTTTACGGTCATGGCCTGAATCATACGTGCATAGATAGCGTTGAGCTGTTCTATCTGCTGTGCCATGCGGCGCGACTGTTCATTAATCTGGTCGATAGTGCCAATCTGCTGAGAGGCGCTCTTGAGCTGCATCTCATACACCTTGCATATACCGGTGAGGGTGCGGTTGAGGTTCTCCATCTCCTCGCTGTCTCGTGTGAGTCGTGCACTCTGCTCGCTCACCTTGCCCAGCAGTTCAGTGAGTTTGTTCAGTTCCTCCACATAGTTGCTTGTGGCTTCAGCCATCTCGGGCGACACTTGTTGCTGTTGACCTATCCATGCTGTAGACGGACCGGCAACAACAGGTGCGGCAGCACCCTCTGCGGTGGCAGCGGCTTCAGCAGTGGCAGCAACAGGTCCTACGGCACCTACGGAGCCAACTATAGTGGGACCGCCCACGGCAGCGGCCGCCATGCCTTCAGGCACCTCGCCACTGGCAGATGCACCGCCCACGCCTCCGATGATGATGGTTCCGCCACCCTGTACAGGGGCGTTCACGCCATCCACTGAGTCGGCACCATCCTGAACAGACTCTTCGCTGTCTTCATCGTCCAGTCCCACGTGAGTGGGCAGTTCCTTGCCTATGGCAGTCTTGTCAAACGGACGGTCGAAGGCTGAGAGGAAGAACACCACCACCTCGGTACCCATACCCAGGAAGAGCATGAAATTGGCTCCAGGCAGGTGAGTGAGTTTGAACAGGGTACCCAAGATAACCACCGAAGCACCCCAGCTGTAAGCATAGTTCAGGAAGGTCTGTCCTGGTACGCTGTCCATCCACTTCTGCAGACGGTATATGATATTGTATTTACTGTACTGTGTCATTTTTTCTTCTTGCTTGCTTTTTGTTTGGTACTAGAACTGCTGGCCAGGCTGCGTACGCAGCGGAAGCCTATGTAACTGCGTGGTTGGTTTTGGTATTCCCATGTGCGCCAGGCGGAGCGTATATATGACTCGGGGTCTTTCCACGAACCGCCTCTCACGCTTTTCTTCTTGAGTTTATAAGGGTCTTCCTTGGCTGCCTTATATTCCAGTTGCGGGTTCAGGTCGTTCATGGCATCCACGCCGGCTTCTGTGTATATGGTACTTGTCCATTCGGCCACGTTGCCCGCCATGTCGTAGAGTCCGTTGCTGTTTGCCCCGTAAATGCCTACTTTCGCCGTGATGAGGTTGCCGTCCTTGGTGTAGTTGCCCTTGTCGGGTTTGAAGTTGGCATAGAAGCACCCTTCACCGTTTTTCACGCTTTCATTCTCCCATGGGAATTCGGTGCCGTCCTTGCCTCGCGCCGCATACTCCCATTCAGCCTCTGTAGGCAGTCGGTAGCGCTGAATGTATCTAGCCTCGCCACCGAGTCCCTTGAGCAGGTAATCGGTACGCCAGGCGCAGAAGGCCTCTGCCTGTTCCCATGTCACTCCCACCACGGGGTAGTTGTTGTATGTGGGGTTGCTGAAATAGTTGCGCAGATACATCTCGTTGTCCGAGTTGCGGAAGTCGTTCACCCAGCAAGTGGTGTCGGGATACACATTGACGATATATGTATTGAGGAAGTCCCATGGTCCTGTGAGTTGTCGGTTGATGGTTTCCCTCACTATTCGTCCCTCGTCATCGATATAGGCGGTATCTTTGGATATCATCACCACCTCGTTGGGATCTATTGCCACATCGGTATTGAGGTTGCGCTCAGCGGGATTGAGTCTGTTTCGGCGCAGTGCAGCGGTGGTATAGTCATACACCTCGTACCTATAGTTTAGTTGCGAAGCATCGAGCAGTTTCTCACCTGTCACGGGGTTGGTCACATAAAGGCTCTCAATGGCTCTCTGCTCATCCTCATTGGGTTTACGAGGCAGGTTTTTCTTCCAGTTAAGGTGTGGCTTCACTGGGTCACCGTTTTTGTCCTCGGTGATTTTATACGACTCATCGCCTCCGTATGCGGGGTCAGCCAGTCGCTCGCGCAGTATGGAGTCGCGCACCCAATACACAAACTGTTTGTACTTGGAGTTGGTCACCTCCGTCTCGTCCATCCAGAATCCGTCAACGGAGATATCCTTCACGGGTGTTTCCTTGCCCCAGAGCGAGTCCTGTTGTTCGATGCCCATACGGAGATAACCACGCTTGATGAGTGTCATGCCATAGGGTGCGGGTTCGCTGAAGCCCTTGCCAGAGCCCACACCTACCACTTCGCCCCCTCTGCCCGAGGTAGAGGACGAGCGACTGCCCATGCATGCAGTGAGCATAGTCACTGCTATGAGCGAGAGGGTCATGATAGTTGTTCTTATCTTCATATCTCTAAAGTATTCTCACACTTTTATGTTTGTTCTTTCCTTTTTTTGTCATGTTGATATCCATCTGGTAGCCTACGAAGAGTTCATGACTGCCATTGCCTATGCTGATGGCCGATGTGTACATCTCGTAGCTGTATCCGATGTTGAACCCATGGAAACTGCCTCCTATGAGTGCTGTGACGGAATTGGTGGGACTGTAAGCCACGCCCAGGTACATGCGTCGGTTCTCATGCTTGTACTGCAGACGTGCCGTGATGTCTCCACGATAGCCCACCCCGTCGGTGCGCACTAGCACGGAGGGGTGTATTGTAAGAAACGGATTTCTGAGTTTTATATTGTATCCTGCTGTGAAATAATATGTGGGGTCTACCTGCATCTCACTGGTTTCACCCAGTTCCACGGTAGGTGCTGTGAGGTGCTGTGCCGACACTCCTACATACCACGGTCCGTGCAGATAATACAGTCCCACTCCCACATCAAGTGCCTGTCCGTTCACATCGGTTTTGCTTAGAGCGGGATCTTCGACATCTGGTTCCACGGGGTCTAGTTTGGTACCTTCGAAGCGTTCCACGAGCAGTCCGGCATGTACGCCCACTCCAAGGGTACCGCCAAGGAAACTTTTCTTTATGGCATACTGCGCTGCCAATCGCTGGTGGGTGAATAGTCCTATCTGGTCGTTCATGATCTGCAAGCCCACGCCGTGGTATGTATTGAGCATGTAGAAAGGCATGTCGCCCGCCACGTACATGGTGTGTGGACTGTTGTCAAAGCCAGCGAAACTGAGTGCGTAGGCGGCAGTAAGGTTCAGTTTCGACTCCTTGCCCACGGCTGCAGGGTTAAACGTAGGTTCCATCGCCCAGTAATGGCTGAACGATGGATCGTACTGTGCCCGTGAGGTCAGTGCCACGAGGGTAAGCAGCGAAACGAGTATAATTTTCCGTATTGACACGTGATAATAACGAAAGCGGTTGGCTTTTATTGTATCATCATGCATCTTGGTGTCAAGGGCAGTGGGATTTAGTCACTATAGAGTGAGAAGGAAATCACTGCTCCCTGATAGCCATGGAATGAGCCTTCGTATGAGTCTGAGGTATTGCTGGCTCCGTCGGTGCTATACTCTGTGTAATGGTGGTAGATGCCATTGAAGGTGCCTATGTATTTGTTGCCGGCGTATGCTCTGAGTATTAACCTGCCGGTCTTCGGGTCGTAGCTCTCGGTGGCAAGACCGCGCTTACCGCTCTGAACCCCGTTGCTCACGTAGCTGTATGAACCCACGCTGTTGTCCACGGTGAAGTATTCCACCCGTCCGTCACCTATCGTGCCTATCATGTAGGTGTGCAGGGTGCCGTCGTTGTTACTTTGCGGAACCTGACGCACACTGGTAGCCTCGGCAGCAGGTGTCTCGGACTTTAAAGCGGTTTTTTCCAAAGCCACTTCCTCAGCGGCCTGACTGTCGGCAGACTTGTCAGTAACGTCAATCACCCTGGTATTACCTTTGACTTCCGTTTTGCTCTGGGTGAGCAGGAAGGCACCGCCACCAAGCAGCATGGCAGAGAGTATGCCGATGATGACATACAACGGTGCGTTTGATTTCTTGTTTGCCATAAATTATGAACTATTACGAAACTTTTGGGCAAAAGTACGATTAAGTGAGAGAAAAACCAAATGTATTTGAGTTTTTCCGAACGTGAGTACCTTTCGGCGTCAGCCAAAAGCGATTAAGTGAGAGAAAAACCAAATGTATTTGAGTTTTTCCGAACGTGAGTACCTTTCGGCGTCAGCCAAAGTACACAAAAATGGTGTAAATCATCGTGTTTGGCGGCAGATATGCAAAGATTTTTATTTAATTAAATTGGAGTGTTGACATTTTTTTATACTTTTGCAGCATATTGAGAAAGAGTGGAATAATCCACCCATATTATTAACCTAAAAAATAAAAACATTCTATGAAGAAAATTTTTACTCTTCTTCTCGCTGTCATGGGTTTCTCCATGATGGCAAGTGCTCAGGGCGGTGACTACATGATGGTAGGCACATGGCAGGGTTGGTCTTGGGAGAACGACCCACTGGTGTTCACCTATGTGGAGACTCAGGCCAGCGGCGACGAGGTGTACACAGGCTCAGTAAGCAAGATTTACGGTGACTGGAAGATTGTGAAGGACCACTCTTGGGACGGTGCTCTCGGCGGTGGCGGAATGAACATGCAGGTAGGTCAGGAATATGACCTGACTCCAGGTGGAGCCAACACCGGTTTCGCCGCAGGCTACGTAGTTAAAAACGCCACTTTCACCCTCACCGTACACACTAACGGCAGTGCGACAATCAAGGTAGAGGGTACTGCTGGCGAGGAACACTCCTACGGTGTGGTAGGTGCGTTCCAGGGTTGGAATGCCGGTGGAGCTCCTCTGCTTGTAGAGCAGAGCGACGGCAGTTACGGTCTGGCCATCAGCAATTTCCCCGGCGGTCAGGACTTTAAGATTTCCATCGACAAGACTTGGACCTGCTTCCTGGCTCAGGATGGCAGGACTACCCTGGAGTTTGCTGTGCCCTACACTTGTGCACGCGCTAACAATGACAACAACTTCAACGTAGGCGTAAGCGGCACCAACTACAACGTATGGATAAGCTTGGTAGTGGCTGCTAACGCACAGTCTGCTGAAATCACCGTGACCGAGACGACCACTGGCATCACACTGCTCAGCACTGCCGTAGAAAAGGCAGACGAGGTGTTCAATGTAGCAGGCCAGCGTCTCTCTCAGCCCGCCAAGGGTCTGAACATCATCAATGGCAAGAAAGTGCTGGTGAAGTAATTCTGCCACTCTAATGACTATACAATGCTCCCTACATCCTAATGCTTGTAGGGAGCAATGTTTTCAGTTAAGCACAGCGGCACTGAGGACACGAGACTAGGTATTATTCGCAATATCATCCGAAAGCAGGCAACAGGCAATGAACGAGAAGTGGAAAGACTGGTATAAGCGGTTCAAGCAATGGCAGCGCAACCCATTCGACTACGAGTGGCGTAGCCATGACACGCAGCACTGCAACAACTGCGGTCACGACTTCAAGGGCAACTTCTGCCCCTATTGTTCGCAACGTGCCGGCACCGGACGTATCACATGGAAGACCACACGCCAGGGAGTGATGCTGCTGTGGGGTATGGACAGCCGTTCGCTGCCACTTACCATCGTGCAACTGCTGCTAAGACCCGGCTATTTCATTCGTGACTACATCAGCGGGCGCCGGCAGGTGAGTTTTCCACCCGTAAAGGCTCTTGTGATAGTGGCCCTGTTAGTAACTATCATCACAAAACTCTTCTTGCCCGAAAAGCCCGCAGCAGAGCCGTTGGCGTTTTCAGAGACATTCGACCACTTCATTGAGTGGCTGGAGAATCATGAAGACTGGGGCACACTGGCCTTTTGTTCTATCTTCATCCTGCCCACATGGCTTCTGTTCAGGAAGGCTCCTGCCTATCCTAAGCACACCCTGCCCGAGGGATTCTTTATACAAGTGTTTCAATGTATACAAATAGTCATCGTATCCTTTGTGGTAGACGATTTGCTCTTGCTCATATCACTGCCTTTCTTGCTCATCTACAACTACATAAACTACAAGCAGCTATTCGGTTATGGTGTATGGGGCACGATATGGCGACAGGTACTGATGCTCATTATCAGCTTCGCCCTGTTCTTCCTAATTTTCTATCTCATCGCCATCACCATGCGCCTCATCGACATGATGTAGCAACAAACTAAAACACACAGACGGAGAAGCATGAAAGATATTTGGAAACGACTGAAAAACGTGCTCTTGGCAAACCTTAGTCTGGTAGCCATCGTCGCAGCGGCATTGCTGTTGGAGTTGACGTCCACGGTGATGTACTTTTTCACACAGAACATCATCCAGCGCACTATGGAACGCTTGGTACAGACGGAGATGAACGCTATCTACCTTTGTATACAAAACAAACTGGCCAGGGTGGAAGTGACGGTGGACAATACAGCCTGGGTGGTAGAAGGCAACCTGTCGAACCCCGATGCCATGTTCAACACCACGCGTCAACTGGTAGAGAACAACCCCAACATCCTGGGCAGCAGCATCAC
>OMSQ01000059.1 GCA_900313805.1 uncultured Prevotella sp.
ACGTACATGTCTATGCCGAAATCGCGCTCCAACTCGCTCCTCGCCTCGGGGTTGTGGTCGCGCTCCAAACGGCTACGAGTACGCTGTTGCTCGGCGCTGTGTAACAACTGGCGCAGACGGCTGCCTAGCACAGGCATGTCGGCACGGAGCATCGCCATGCTGCCGCTGCGCACCCACACCACTATCTGGGGGGTGGCATCCACATCCTTGGCATAGCGGATGTGACTGTAGTGGTAACGGCTGCTGTCGCACTCCACCTTCACTATGTTGCGGGCACGACTCACGTCGGTCTTCTCGTCCTTGCTCACCATGGTCACGTCAAACCACGGCTCGCTCTGAGGCATCCCGTATATCGTCTCGCTCAGCTCTCTGCTCACTATGCTGTCGGTGTCGCCCTCTACCACCACTTCGTAGGCACGCCCGCCACTGGTGGGCATCAGGGCATCACCGCTGCAACTGGCAAACAGGCATGCCAACGCTATCACGCTTGCTCTGCTCATGTCTCACATGGCTACTGCTGCTCATGCTCTTGCTCCTGACGCTGGGTCGACAGCAGACCGCAGGCGGCCATGATGTCTTCTCCGCGAGAGGCACGAATGGTGGTGTACAGACCGTGGTGAGTCAGGTAGTCGCGCAACCACAGCATCTTGTCCTCGCTGGCTCCACGCAGGATGGTGCCAGGGATGGTGTGGAAGCGTATCAGGTTGATGCGGCAGTCCATACCGCGCAACAGACGGACGATGGCACGGGCATGGGCCTCGCTGTCATTCAGTCCGCCAAAGACGATGTATTCAAACGACAACCTTCGCTGGTGAGCAAAGTCATACTTGCGCAGCAGCTCCACCACTTCCTTTATCGGCATGCCACGCTCGGCAGGCATCAACTGAGCTCGCTGCTCGGCAATGGCACTGTGCATGCTGATGGCCACATGACAGTCGCTCTCGTTGAGAAAACGTTCCAGATGGCGGCGCATGCCCACACTGCTCACTGTGATGCGGCGGGGACTCCAACCACAACAGTCAGAGGAAGTGAGCACACGCAGCGACTGAAGCACATTGTCTATGTTGTCCATCGGCTCGCCCTGACCCATATACACTATGTTCGTCAGACTGTCTGCCTCGGGCAGGGAATAGATCTGATTGAGTATGTCGGCTGCGCTCAGGTGACCATGAAAACCCTGTTTGCCGGTCTGACAGAACAGGCAGTTCATCTTGCAACCCACCTGACACGACACACACAGGGTGGCACGGTCGCCATCGGGTATGTACACGGTCTCTACGTAGTGTCCGTCATGGGTGGGAAACAGGTATTTCACTGTGCCATCAACGGAGTGCTGACTGTCGGCAGGTGCCATGCAGCCAATGGTGTAACGGGCACTCAACTTCTCGCGGTTGGCCTTGGAGAGATTGGTCATCTCGTCGATGCTGCGCACGCGGCGCTCGTACAGCCACTTGGCTACCTGACCGCCGGTATAGGCGGGCATGCCAAGCGACGTCACTACATCACGCAACTCCTGTAATGACAGTCCCAATAAGGGCAGTCTCTCTGTGGCCTCGGTGCTCATGTCAACGGCCTATGCAGTGATACTCGAAACCGTTCTCTTCCATCTCCTGCGGGTCGTAGATGTTGCGACCGTCGATAATCAGAGCATTGCGCATGCTCTTCTGCAACACACCCCAAGAGGGTATTCTGAACTGCTTCCACTCGGTCAGCATCAGCATGGCATCGGCATCCAAGGTGGCATCATACATGTCCTTGGCATATTCCACTACGTCGCCTATGCGGCGCTTGCACTCGTCCATGGCTATCGGGTCGAACACTCGTACTGTGCAGCCGGCTTCCAACAGCAACTGGATGACTACCAACGAGGGGGCCTCGCGCATATCGTCGGTCTCGGGCTTGAAAGCCAGACCCCAAACTGCTATGCGCTTGCCTTTCAGTTCACCGCCCAAAGCCTTCACCAATTTGTCGAAAACCAGACGCTTCTGTGACTCGTTCACTTCCTCCACGGCACGCAGCACTCGCATGGGATATCCGTTCTGCTCAGCGGTCTTGATCAGGGCCTTCACATCCTTCGGGAAACACGAACCGCCGTAGCCGCAACCGGGATAGAGGAACTTCCTGCCTATGCGCGTGTCGGCACCTATACCCTTGCGAACCATGTCGGCATCGGCACCCACCAACTCACACAGGTTGGCTATGTCGTTCATAAACGATATGCGGGTGGCAAGCATGCTGTTGGCTGCGTACTTTATCATCTCGGCGGAACGGATGTCGGTGAATATCACACGGAAATGGTTGAGCATGATGGGACGATACAGACGGGTCATGACCTTACGGGCACGATCGGTGTCCACACCCACTACCACACGGTCGGGATTCATGAAATCCTGTATGGCGGCTCCTTCTTTCAAAAACTCGGGGTTCGAGGCCACGTCGAAAGCTATGTCTTCACCACGCTTGCGCAACTCATCCTCCACGGCCTGCTTCACTTTCTGGGCAGTACCCACAGGTACGGTAGATTTGGTCACCAAAACGGTGTACTTCTTGATGTTCTGGCCAAACTCACGAGCCACGGCCAATACGTACTGCAGGTCGGCGGAACCATCCTCGTCGGGAGGGGTGCCAACTGCACTGAATACTATGTCGCAGTTGTCTATCACTGACGACAGCGAGGTGGTGAAATGCAAACGTCCTTGACGTACGTTGCGAGCCACGAGGTCTTCCAGACCTGGCTCATAAATGGGTATCTCACCGTTCAACAACTTCTCTATCTTGGCATTGTCTATGTCCACGCATGTCACGTCAATGCCCATCTCTGCAAAACAGGCTCCGCTCACTAATCCCACGTATCCTGTTCCTACAATCGCTATGTTCATATATATGTACTAAAGTTTATAAACTATCCTTCTAACGTTCTTTTCACTTTTTTATTGCATCTCTGCGATAGTTTCTCATATTACACAAAATAATTTTGGTTTTTCTCTCACTTAGTTGTACCTTTGCAAACTGAGGTGCGATGACGCGTCTCTTCTAAACTCTCATGACATGAAAAGATTAGGTAGATTGTTTCTTCTTATATCTGCTCTCGCCTGTTGCCATGCCGCCATGGCACAGTGGGTGAGCCCCGATGCTCCGCAAAACGGTACACAGCAGGTAACAACTCAACAGCAAAAGGAGCAAAAGGCTGACGACAACGTAGAAAAAGCATATCCCTATCAGGCCTACCTGCCTGAAGAGGTGGTGCCAGTGGTCAATGGGGAGGTCACTTGGGAGCAAACATTCCAGACTGAACGCACGGACGAGGAAAACTATCAGCTCATGCTCCAATACCTGAAGAAAATTGTGGCTGAGGAACCGCAGACGGAACTCGCACGGGTGGCGCTCGTCAATCCTTCTGAACATGTCATCGTGTGCAATATGAACGAATGGCTCACGTTTAAACGTACTTTCCTGTCGCTCGATCGCACACGACTCATCTATACGCTCATGGTGTCATGCCACGACAAAAAGGTAACTGCCAAGGCTTACCGCATACATTATGTCTACGACGAACAAAGGGAAACTATGAAATACAAGGCCGAGGAGTGGATTACCAATAAGTATGCGGTAAACAAAAAAGGTACTAAACTACTGCCCATCTCCGGCAAATTCCGCAGAAAAACGGTCGACCGTATGAATGAACTGATGGGGAATATTCATATTGCTTTAATCAACTGAGATGCAAAACAAAGAACAACAGGTGTCTGCTGCCAAAAGACCGCAACATCACACACGAGGTAGGGAAAGGGACAGGTTCTTCGCCGTAAGAAACATTCTCAATATCCTGTTCATGTTAACTGCCATCGTGGGTGTCATCATTTATATCACTAACGACGACAGAACACCGGGCACTATCGTGGTGCTCGTGGCTATGGCTTTCAAAATAGTGGAGTGCGGACTCAGGTTTATCAAGTAGTGACTGGCATGAAATCCTTTTTACGACTAATAGTGACCATCGTCTGCTTGGGGGCGGTCTGTGCCATGTATGCACAGGACTTCAACCAGATTACGGACGACGGTACGATTCTTACAAAACAACAGACCAGAAGCGACTCCGTGCAAAGCAAACACAAGGAGATACACCGAGGCATAAGGGTCTGGACGGTCGACGAGAGGTTCGGCGACCGCACTCCCGCCATCCCGGATACTGTGTCGTATATGTATATGAACACGGTTTTCACATCTGGTCTGCGAGGCGAGTATAACTTCACAGGCAACATGGCAGGACCGCGACAGAACCGCATCTTCATAAACAGGCGAGGCGATGACGTCTACGGACCGGTTCAGGCATTCAGCTACTTCATGCACCCCGTGTCGGAGTTCCACTTCACTAATACTTACACGCCTATTACTAACCTCACCTACACATCGTGCGGTGGCTCTACTACCGGTGAAGACAGACTGAAGGCTTCTTTCGCTGTCAACGCAGGCAGAAAACTCGGGGTGGGCTTCATCTTCGACTATATGTACGGACGAGGGTACTATCAGGAGAATGCGTCTGCTCTGTTCAACTATACTATGTTCGGCTCGTATGTGGGCGACAGGTATGAGGCACACCTGCTCACCACACTCAACCACATGAAACAGGCGGAAAACGGTGGTATCACAAACGACAACTATATCACTCACCCTGAGTCGTTCGCTGAGGAGTATCAGGAAAATGAAATCCCTACTATGCTCGAGAAAAACTGGAACCGCAACGACAACCAGCATATCTTCTTCTCACACCGATATAACGTGGGTTTCAACAGGCAGGTTCCCATGACTGAGGAGGAAAAGGAGGCGAAACGCTTCGCTATGGCGGCAGCTAAGGAGAAGGAGGCTGAAGAGGCTCGTGAAAAAGCCAGAAAGGAAGCGGTGAAACAGGGACTTGAGTTCGACGAGGAGGAGTATGAACAACAGCGGAAACAACAACTTGCCCTGGGCAGGCAGGACTCTACTGCACTGAAAAATGCAGCCGACACCACATGGACGAAAAATGAGTATGTGCCGGTCACAAGCTTCATTCATACTCTGAAGTGGGACTTCTACAAACGCACTTATCAAGCATATTACGTGCCAGAAAACTACTATGCCAATGAGTACTATACGGCCGGCAAATACCAGGGCGACAGCATATATGACAAGTCGCACTACTATGAACTGAAAAATACTTTCGCCGTAGCCATGATGGAGGGATTCAATAAATGGGCTAAGGCAGGACTGAAACTCTATGGCACGCATATCATCAGACACTATGCTCTGCCAAACGAGACTGCTACTACTGACTCGTACAATGAACATGGCATTCTCATAGGCGCACAACTCATCAAGACTCAGGGACAGACTCTGCACTATTGTCTTAACGGTGAACTCGGGGTGGTGGGATACGATGCCGGATCGTTCTCGCTCAACGGTACGGCTGACCTCAATTTCCACCTGCTCGGAGATACTGTGCAACTGGCGGCTGAGGGATTCTTCAATCATCAGAAACCAAGCCTTTGGCTGAACAACTTCCATGCACGACACTTCTGGTGGGATAATGAGTCGATGAGCTATATCAATCATCTCAGAGCAGGGGGCACGCTCTCTCTCAAACGAACGGGTACTTCGCTCAAGGTGATGGTAGATAATATCACCAACTATACGTATTATGCCACTTCCTATGAGGTGAACTCTGATTACCTGCGCAACTACAATACCGCCACCGTAAGACAGTTCGACGGCTCGGTTCAGGTGTTCACTGCGCAACTCTCTCAGGCATTCGCTTTCGGGCCGCTTCACCTCGATGCTATGGTCACTTACCAGAAATCAAGTGAGGAGGACGTGCTGCCACTGCCCGACCTGAATGTCTACGCTAACCTCTTCCTCAGATTCCGTATAGCAAAGGTGCTCGACTGTGACTTCGGATCTGACGTCAGGTGGTTCACTAAATACTACGCTCCCGACTATGTGCCGGGAATAGCGCAGTTTGCAGTGCAGGAGAATAAGGAGTCACGCACGGAGATTGGCAACTACCCCGTGGTGAATGTGTACGCCAACTTCAAACTGAAACAGGCACGCTTCTTCGCTATGCTATCGCATGTCAATGCATCTCATGGCAACTATTTCTTCACGCCTCATTATCCGCTGGCACAGATGGTGTTCAGATTCGGGGTGTCGTGGAATTTCTTCAACTGATGACAATGACTGATATTAAGACTAATTCGGCACGGGCATGGATGCTCGCTGCTCGCCCCAAGACTCTCTCTGCTGCCGCTGTGCCTGTGATTATGGCACTGGCTCTGGCATGGTCTGACCAGGGTGGGGCGCTCAAACTCCTGCCTGCCGTACTTTGCCTGCTCTTCGCCTTCGTCATGCAGATTGATGCTAATTTCGTGAACGACTATTTTGACTTCGCTCATGGCATTGACGACGAGCGACGTCTCGGACCGAAACGGGCCTGTGCCATGGGGTGGGTCACACCTCGCGCCATGAGATGGGCTATGGCTATAACAACACTCATAGCTGGCATTGTTGGACTGCCGTTGCTCTTCTACGGAGGGTGGACTATGGTGGCCATCGGTGCGGCATGTATGGTGTTCTGTTTCCTCTATACGCTATGTCTCTCTGGGTGGGCCATGGGCGATGTGCTGGTTCTCATCTTCTTCGGACTGGTGCCTGTCTGCGCCACGTACTACCTGCAGACTCTCACAGTCAACCACGAGGTGGTACTAGCGGCCCTGGCATGCGGACTGGTGGTCGACACGCTGCTCATGGTAAATAATTTCCGCGACAGGGATAACGACAAACGTACGGGAAAGCATACGCTCGTGGTGTTTATCGGACCACGCGCTACTCTCATCCTCTACTTTGCCCTTGGACTCGTGGCATGCCACGCCGGACTCACGTTCTTCTTCTCAGGACGATTCTTCACGTTCTTCTTGCCGTTCATATATCTGGCACTGCATGCACATGCATTCCGACAGATGAAACGGATATGGCAGGGCAAATCTCTTAATCTCATTCTCGCCACTACGGCTCGGAATATCTTTATTTATGGTCTGCTGTTCTCTCTCGGTGTCATAATCGACTATGCCGTGGGATGGTGGAACTGATGTTGTTTGTATGATAGACTCGCAGGTTAATCTGGAACTTATGCACTTCGTGGAGAGCACTATTCTTCCACGATATGCGGCTTTCGACAAAGCACACTCTATATCGCATGCTGTAAGTGTGATACGACGCTCTATCGCTCTCGCACGACAACTGGGAGCTGAGGTGAACATGGCGTATACGGTGGCGGCTTATCATGACCTCGGTCTGGAAGGTCCACGTGCCATCCATCACGTCACCAGCGGGAAAATACTGGCTGCCGACGCACGACTGAAAAGATGGTTCAACCCTGCGCAGATAAAAATCATGAAGGAGGCGGTGGAGGACCACAGGGCCTCGGCGTCGCACGCACCAAGGTCTATTTATGGCAAAATAGTGGCTGAGGCCGACCGCGACCTCAGCCCAGAGGTGGTGATAAGAAGGACCATCCAGTTCTCACTGGCTAAGTATCCTCAACTCGATGATGAAGGGCAGTGGAACCGCTTCCTCGAACACATGCACTCTAAATATGCGGCTGGCGGATATGTGAAACTCTGGATTCCAGGCTCGGAAAATGAACAGCAACTGAAAAAGCTGCGCTCGATGATAGAACAGCCCGATTCTCTGAAACAAACCTTCCTTGATATATTAAAGGAAGAGAGAAAATCACAAAATCCTTAGCATTTACACCACACCAGATTATTCCCCATCTGGCACCACCGGCTTGGGTCCCTCGTTCACGGGAGCCGGGGGTGTGGCAGTGCCAACCTCACTGGGCTTTACCACAGTCTCTATCACTGGCTCCTCCTTAGACGGTGCTGCAGATTCAGTTGTGGCAGGTTGAGTGCTCTCCTTCTGTTCAGTCTTCTGCTCCTCAGCCTTCTTCTCGTCTTTCTTCTCCTCAGCCTTCTTCTCTTCAGCCGGACCCGAGGGTTGTGGCTTTTCGCTGTCTATCGTTGGCTTACTGTCGCTCATTATATTGAACGTGTCGCGCTCTACCTTCTTCTCTTTCTTTGCTGTGTCGGCAGATACTGCCTCGGGCTCCTCGGTCCTGGTACTGCTGTTGCCACGGCAGGTGAAGAATACGGCTAAGAGTATGCCTGCTAATACTATGGTGGTGAGCATCGGTACCAACAACCCCTTGCGGCGTGGGCGTTCCTCTTCTACAGGCTGTTGATACTGTGGCTGAGCAGGCTGCTGATACTGCGGCTGAACAGGCTGCTGATACTGTGGCTGAGCAGGCTGCTGAACTGTCTCCTGCACACTCTCGTCGGTCAACACTACGGTAGTGCCGCTTTCTATACGACAGATGCTGCGCTGTAGCATTTCTGCCTCGGTGTCGCGCAGATTCTGGTCGCGCATCTCACGCATCACTCCCTCCACCTGTATCAGATAGGCAGAACGGTTGTCTTTGTTCTCACTAGTCATGGCCTTTAGACTCTCTGCCATCGTGGCAGCGGTCTGACCACTGCTCAGCACATCCACTATCTCGGCATCGTCTATGTTCTCCAACAAACCATCGCTGCAAAGCATGAACACATCGCCCATGGCTACATCGGTGATATGGGCCACGTCGGCACGACAACGCTGGTTGGGAGCGGGCATCATCACACGGGTGATGACATTCTTACGGGGATGCTGCTTCATGGCGGCATACTCCAGATTGCCAGAGAGGTACAGGTCGTAAACCAACGAGTGGTCTCTGCTCTTGTACATTATGCGTCTCTCCGAGGGACGGATGTGGTATATCCTGCTGTCACCAATATGCACGGCTGCGCAACCGCCACGGTGGAAATAGAGCATGGCAAGGGTGGTGCCGGGAGATGCCGACGACTTGTCGCCAAGGGCTTCGGTCAGACGCTCGTAGGCGTATGTCAATGCACCCGTCAGCAACTTGTCGGTCAACGGCTCGTCACTCGTGGTGTTCTGAAAGAGATAGTCCGACAAGGCCTCGCATACGGTGGACGATGCCACTTCGCCATGCTCATGGCCTCCCATGCCGTCGCATACTATGTACAGACGGTCCTCACTACTGGCAGTTCCCGCCTGGGGGAATATGCTGTCTTCCTGATTGCTGCGTGTGCCCTGTTCGTGTATGTGGGCAGGCTGAATAAATGAAAATTTCATAGTCGTATTGTTAGAAGCGGGTAGCATACCCGCTGTTGTTTGTCAAAATCTCACACATAACTGGGCGTTCAACACGCTGTAGTTGTGATGGTCCGCCTCTAAACTCCGGTCGTTCACCAAAGTGTACTGGGTCTGTATCTCTATGTTCTTGTGAAACAGGTAGTTCAGTCCTACATCGTAACGGGTGCACGAGGTGTCCCACTCTCCACGAGGACGGTACATGTCGTAACGGGCCTTGGCACGCAACTTGCCCGGTATGATGGGGGCAATAACGGTGGCATAGATGCCATCGGCCTTGTCACCGGCTGCCCAGTCCACCTCGGCATCCTTGGCCTCATTCTTGCTCTGGTAGCGGTTCTTGAATCCATAGCCGGTGTGGTGTATGTACTCCGTGCGCAACTGCCAGTCCTCGTCCTTGTATTCAGCACTTAAGGCATAACGGTGGCGGGCCAGACTCTTCAGACCGTTGTGCTCCACACCCTCGCGGTCGGTCCACAATCCCTTGCGGGCATACGAACCCTCCCAGCCGAAAATGCCAAACCGCAATCCCTTCAACGGCGAATAGGTGATGCCGCCGATGATGTCCTTGCGCTGGTCCACATCGGCCTGGTTGATGCCCTGACCGTTGAACACACCCACCTCGTAGTGCAACTGGTTCCTGCCTGCGCCATCGGCCAGAAAGTCACCCTGAAACACCACACCTATGTCACGACCGTTGCTCGACACACTGCCGGAGCGGTCGTTAAACTCGCTTAGAGACGTCACATTCTGTGCCAGAGTATAATAACCCACGTCTATCGGGTTCATGGGATTCTCTAAGGTGAACGGAATCTTCTGCTGACCAGCCTTTACACGGAAAAAAGGATACCGCTGCCACTCTAAGTTCACGTCCACTATCCTCGGACTGCTGCCCAGTTCCTGGGTGTTGCCATTGGCCTGACCCTGAATGGTGTACTCAAACTCACCCAGTATCTTGCCCTTCAGCATCAGACGAAGGAAGCGGATATTGAAGACGTTCGACTCGTTTCCCTCCTGGAAACTGGCAGTATAGGTGCCGATGAAGTAACCGCTGAACTTTGGGGTGCTCAGCCATTCCTTCTTCTCTTTGACGCCTTCTTTGCTCTTGTCCTCGCTCTGTGCACTAATGGTCAGTGCCATGACGGTGAGCAGTACTGTCAGTATCTGTTGTCTCATGATGTGTTGTTCCTGTTTGTTCTTTTATCTCGCCTCCAGCAATACCACGTTCTCTACATGTGGGGTGTGGGGGAACATATCTACTGGCTGCACGGCTGCCACTCTGTAGTCGGCATCAAGCAACTGCAGGTCGCGGGCCTGGGTGGCCGGGTTGCAACTTACATACACTATCCTCTGCGGGTGGGCATTGAGTATGGTCTGGACCACATCGCCATGCATGCCGGCACGGGGAGGGTCGGTGATGATGACATCCGGACGGCCATGCTCCTGCACAAAGGCATCGGTCAGTATGTCCTTCATGTCGCCTGCATAAAACAGGGTGTTTTCTATGCCGTTAATCATTGAATTGACCTTCGCATCCTCTATGGCCTCGGGCACATATTCTATGCCTATCACCTGACGGCACTGCCTGCTCACAAAGTTGGCTATGGTGCCGGTGCCGGTGTACAGGTCGTAAACCAATTCATTGCCAGTCAACTGAGCAAACTCGCGCGCCACGCAGTACAGATGATAGGCCTGGTCGGTGTTGGTCTGGTAGAAACTCTTCGGACCTACCTTGAAACGCAGACCCTCCATCTCCTCGAAGATATGGTCGCGACCGCTGAACAGCTCTATATCCAAGTCGCCAAAGGTGTCGTTGCACTTCTGGTTGTCTACATACATCAGCGAGGTTATCTGAGGAAACCTGTCTGTTATGCGCTGCAACAAGGCGCGGGCCTTCTCACGGTCGCCCTCCTCATCGTAGTGAAACTGTATCAGAAGCATCCACTCTCCGCTGTTGCTGTTGCGTATCATGATGTCGCGCAACAGACCTTTTTGGGCACGAAGGTCGAAATAGGTGATGCCAAGGGCATGCGATTCATCGCGTATCGCATTGCGTATCTCGTTGTGCAGGTCGTCCATCAACCAGCACTTCTCTATAGGGTATATCTTGTCAAAGGCACCGGTGATGTGAAAACCTATGGCGTCACGCTCGGTAATCTCGGCTCCTGTCGTCACCTCGTCGCGAGTCAGCCAACGGCGGTTGCTGCAGCTAAACTCCAACTTGTTGCGGTAATGGGAGGTGCGCTCCGAACCTAAAATGGGGCGAAACTCGGGCAGAGCGACCTTGCCTATGCGCGTCAACTGGTCGTACACCTGACGCTGCTTCATCTTCAACTGCTCAGAGTAGGGTAGTATCTGCCACTTGCAACCGCCACAGATGCCGAAATGCTCGCACATGGCAGTCTCGCGAACCTTGCTGTACTCATGCACTTTCACTACTTCTGCTTCGCAGTATGAATGTTTCTTCTTGCGAACCTGCAGGTCCACTACATCGCCAGGCACGCAGAATGGCACGAATACCACCATGTCATTCACGCGTGCCAACGCCTTGCCCTCGGCGGCACAGTCGGTTATCTCCACCTTCTCCAGTATGGGGAGTGTCTTCTTTTTTCTTGCCATATACTAGTATTGTGTGGCAAAAATATTAAAAATCACGCAATATGCCAAATTATGAGGGAAAAATCAATCTCCCCGCCTATTTCAGTATTCTCTCAATCCGTTTCTCACACCCCGCAGGCAACAGTCGCTTCATGTGGAGAAAAATACGCTCGTATGACTCTTCAGGCGAACGAGAGCACGTGCAACTCGAAACTCCCATCAACTGCTCGGGAG
>OMSQ01000225.1 GCA_900313805.1 uncultured Prevotella sp.
GGCCGAGCCTATCCCTGGCCCCTCCACCACCCTCTTCAGCGAGTTGGCTGCCAAGCACCATCTGGTCATTGTGGCCTCGCTCTTCGAACGGCGGGCACCTGGACTGTACCACAATACTGCCGTGGTGATAGAGAGCGACGGCAGCATAGCCGGCAAGTACCGTAAGATGCACATTCCCGATGACCCGGCATATTATGAGAAGTTCTATTTCACACCAGGCGACCTCGGTTTCCATCCCATCCATACCAGCGTGGGATGTCTGGGCGTTCTTGTCTGCTGGGACCAGTGGTACCCCGAAGCTGCACGACTCATGGCCCTGCAAGGAGCACAACTCCTTATCTATCCCACTGCCATAGGATACGAGAGCAGTGACACTGCCGAGGAGCAGAAGCGACAGCGCGAGGCATGGATGACGGTGCAGCGAGGACATGCCGTAGCCAACGGACTGCCCGTGGTCACAGTGAACCGCGTTGGATATGAGCCCGATCCCACGGCACATACCGGAGGCATCCTGTTCGGGGGCAGCAGTTTCGTGGCCGGACCACAGGGTGAACTACTGCACCTCGCTCCCATCGATGAAGAACAGACCACGGTGGTTGACATAGACATGGACCGAGCAGAGCAAGTGAGGCGCTGGTGGCCTTTCCTGCGCGACAGACGGATAGACCAGTACGCCGATATTCTTAAACGTTTCGTAGATTAAACGAATAAGTTCACAACGGAGGAGCTGAGGAATAGAAAAGTTAGGCGGCACCTTAACATAAAAAATATGCAAGCATATTTTGTTCTGTCTTCGGTTTGCACTATCTTTGCAAAGATATTCCGTATCATAAGATGAAGGAACAGGAGCAACAACATTTTTTACCAAATATCAACTCTCCAGAAGATCTGAAAAAGTTGACCCCGGACCAGTTGCCACAACTCTGCGAGGAGTTGCGACACTTCATTGTAGACGAACTCTCGGTCAACCCCGGTCATCTGGCTTCCAGCATCTGTGCCATTGAGATAACAGTGGCACTGCACTATGTGTTCAACACACCACACGACCGCATAGTATGGGATGTGGGGCATCAGGCCTACAGCCACAAGATACTCACTGGTCGGCGCGACCAGTTTTGCACCAACCGCAAGTTCCATGGCATGCGCCCCTTCCCCTCCCCCAACGAGAGCAAATACGACACCTTTGCATGCGGGCATGCGTCCAACTCCATATCGGCAGCGCTGGGCATGGCCGTGGCAGCACAGCTGCAGGATGAGGACCGCCACGTGGTGGCCGTCATAGGCGATGGTGCCATGAGCGGCGGACTGGCTTTCGAGGGTCTGAACAACGTGTCATCGTCGTCGAACGACATACTCATCATACTCAACGACAATGACATGAGCATAGACCGCTCTGTGGGCGGCATGAAACAGTATCTGCTCACCCTGAACACGAAGAAGACATACAACAACGTGCGCTACAAGCTGTCTAACTGGCTTGGACGCCGCGGCATGATGAGCGATGCCCGCCGCCACGGACTGATACGACTGAACAACGCTCTCAAGTCGGCCATCAGTCACCAGCAGAACGTGTTTGAGGGTCTGAACATACGCTATTTCGGTCCTTTCGACGGACATGATGTGAAAAATATCGTGCAACTGCTGGAACGCATCAAGGATATGAAAGGTCCAAAACTGCTGCACCTGCACACAGTGAAGGGCAAGGGCTATAAACCCGCCGAGAAACAGGCCACGATATGGCACGCACCAGGCAAGTTTGACGCTGCCACCGGCGAACGCCAACATACCGACGAGAGTCACCTGCCCCCACGCTTTCAGGATGTGTTCGGACATACACTGGTGGAACTGGCTAAGGACAATCCACGCATTGTGGGCATCACTCCAGCCATGCCCTCGGGTTGTAGCATGAACCTGCTGATGGAAGCCATGCCCGACCGGGCCTTCGACGTAGGCATAGCCGAAGGACATGCCGTGACCTTTGCCGGCGGACTGGCAAAAGAGGGACTCCTGCCCTTCTGCAACATATACAGTGCCTTCGCACAGAGGGCATACGACAATATCATCCACGATGTGGCACTGCTGAAACTGCCTGTGGTGCTGTGTCTGGATCGCGCAGGACTGGTGGGCGAGGATGGTGCTACACACCACGGAGCCTTCGACCTGGCAGCACTGCGCCCCATACCACACCTCACCATAGCGTCGCCACTCAACGAGCATGAACTGCGACGGATGATGTACACAGCACAACTGCCCGGACACGGAGCCTTCGTCATTCGCTATCCACGAGGTCGCGGTGTGCTCACCGATTGGCGGTGTCCGCTCAGTGAGATACCCATAGGCAAGGGACAGAAACTGAGAGACGGGCACGACGTGGCTGTCCTCACTATTGGTCCCATAGGCAATATGGCAGCAGAAGCCATCTCAGGACTGAACGACAGGGTGAGTGTGGCACACTGGGACATGCGCTTCCTGAAACCTCTTGACGAGGAGATACTCCACGATGTGGGCAAGCACTTCAAACGCGTGGTGACCATAGAGGACGGTGTGCGCAATGGAGGACTGGGCAGCGCCGTGACAGAATGGATGAACGACCACGGATACCA
>OMSQ01000052.1 GCA_900313805.1 uncultured Prevotella sp.
CATGTCCAGTTCCTTGTCCTTCTCAGCAATCTTGTCGTTCAGCAGACGTATGATTCTGCGCATTTTTTCCGACTCGGTGCCTTTGTCTTTCAAGCCCGAATCCATGTTCTCTATCTGTTCCTTCTGACGAGCAAGCAGATCTCTGAAGGCACTGATCTTTTCCAGGATTGCTTTTCTGTCAGTCTGTTTCTCCATGCTTCCATCTTTCAGGAACAGGTTCCCTTCTTCCACGTCTATGCTGTCCAAGGAAGCTGCTACCAGGTCCATTGTCGACCTCAGATCCTGCAACTCAGCCAGTTCAGCAGACGTTAGTTGCATCATGTTGTTGGCTGCCTTATCGTCTCCCTTTTTATCGCAAGATACGATACACAGTCCAGCCAGGAGTAACACGCATAATTGTTTCTTCATTTATTTTTCCCTTTCTCTTTCTTCGCCCTATCAGCACCTCTGACCAGGCTAATGTTAAAAACAGGTTTTAAAGTGATTTAACTTACAATACAAAAAAGGCGCAGGTGCCATCCTCATGGTCCATCTTCGCTCTTCGATAGACATTAAGAAACGCCTCATTAGTATGTAGCACCGCCAAATGTCCATGATGAACCATCTGGCGATGTCGCAAAGATATTAAGAGTTTTTGAAATCTGCAAATATTACTGCTTGTTTTCTGTTCACCGACTCAGGTGCAGACTATTTTTCCCTACTCAAAATAGAAGGTGAGCACGAACATCTTGCAACGTGCTTTGTTTACCGACTCGGTGTACATACGCATGTTGTTGTCCTTCAGATGCTTGCTGTGGTCGGTGTCCAGGCTGTTGGTCAGGCCGTACATGAACTTCAGTTCCGGACGCAGCTTGAAAAACGGCAGATAGAAGTCGCAACCTGCACCTAACTCTACGAACACGTCCGTGCGATTGAGTTTCAGATAGTCGTTGTCCTTTGCCGAGAGGTTGATCATGGGATTGACACCTGCCACTAAATACGGGCGGTAGTTGTTGAACCTGGGTGCTGCAAAGATAAGGTCGAGAGCAGCCGACACGTATGCCGTCTTTATGTCTTGACGCACCTCAGTGGGCTTGCCGCCAGGGGTCAGGTCGGTATGGTTGCGGAAAGTGATATGGCGAGTGCCGAAATACATGGCTGGTGCCAGACGGAACTGGAAGTTTTCCGTCAGTCGCACCTCTCCAAGCACGCCTACGTTGAAGCCAGGGTCCCAACGGTCCTGATCGCAACTAATGAGTTTCTCCACCATAGTACCATCATCCAACTGTACCATCTGTGGTCCTACGTTCACAAACTCTATGTCTTGCAGGTGAGTGCCAACAAAGACACCGAAGTGCAGTGGTCTGAGGTCGGTGTACGGGCGGTTTTGTACCACCCTGTCCATCTGTGCCAGTGCCGGCATGGTCATGGCCGCCACCATCAGCATACTGAAAAATCGTTTGCGCATAACGTTTATATAACGTTGATTCATTCTTTTTATTGTCGTTGCTTTCTTCTATCTTCTCAGTGCACCCTGTGTCTCAGTGGTTAATAATACCACAGTCATACAAACTTGTTTTTTCTCTTCTGAAGATAATTTGTAGAATATTTTATCATAATTATTAGGTATTTAAAATAAAAAGTGTATCTTTGCAGCACATAAAAGTAGGTATTGCCTGCTTTAGGAAAGGCAAAAACATTATTAATAATAAAAACTAAGAGAATTATGGCTTACGTAATTGGTGACGACTGTATCGCTTGCGGTACCTGTATCGACGAGTGCCCCGCAGGAGCAATCTCCGAGGGCGACAAGTATTCAATTGATCCCGATATGTGCACAGAGTGTGGCACATGTGCTGATGTATGTCCCTCAGAGGCAATCTCTCTGCCCTGATACTGCCAAGCATCATAATACGCATAGCGCCTGTCCCGGTTGGGGCAGGCGCTTTTCTTTATCTGTTGTGCCGGCGTCGCCAGAACAGATGCCAGATACGGAACCATGGTTCCCAGATACACTCTGCAGGATAGTATCGCACCATGCGTACATCGCGCCACAGACGCTGTATGTTATGCTTCAAACCACTGCCATACATGCCGCTCATTGCCCGTTCGTCATACTTGCCGAAGTTGCCCGATGCCATCATCTCGTGCAGCATGTGCCGTCCGCGCCGGCTGTCCATGGGAGCTATGAGAAACTTTTCGTCCAGTCCCAGTACTTCGTGCAGCAGCCACATCAGAGCACCGCTGATATGTCGTAGTCCCAAGCGGCGAAGCAGCACGCCAATCTCGCGGCGCTCCTCGTCAGTAGCAGCACCGTGGTTGAGCAGCAGATAATAGTAGTCTATGGTCTGCCTTAGTCCAATACCTTCCTTTAGCAGATGCAGGTAGATATGACATATTTGGTACACCACATTAAACTGCCAGGTGGGCACGGCAATGTGGCCACCACCCAGCGCCACTTGGTGACTCATCTGTGAGTCTCGCTGTTGACCGAAAAACTGTTGTAAGCGGCGGTTGTACCACGGACAACTCATCCACGACGGACGGTAGTGCAGTTCCACCTCTATATTGCTTGTGCTGATGAAGTCTACATGGTGGTACACGGCCTTGGCTTTTGGCACGAAGCGGCGGGCGTAGGCAATGAGAGTGTCGTCCTCGCCCTCCACCCAGATGTCTATGTCGCCCGACTGCCGCCAGAGTGGAGTAGGGTAGAGCAGTGCGTTGCCTTGACCTTTGAGCAGGCAACTCCTGAACCCCTCCTTGAGGAAAGTGCCCGACACCCATACTGCCTTCTCGTTGGCTTTGCGGTTTTTCTTTTCCAAATGCTGTATGGCAGCCATCCACTCCATCACGTCATCATCCGTGGGCTTGTTGGTCTGCATGGAGCCCAATTGGCTGATGCCCTGCCAGTACACACCCACTATGGCCTGTTTCTTGGCAAACTCCAACAGGTCATGCCAGCATATCCTGTATGCTGTCTGTGGTATGGCACCGCCATGCAGGCACCAGCGCAACAGTTCCAGTTCCTCGCTCATTAGCACTCTGGTGTTACATCATTCCACCACCAGTACCACCACCCATCGGCATGGTGTTCATCTGCTCCATCTGGTCGCGGTGCTCTATGTTGTCGTTGTTCACCTTAGACTGGTGCTGTACACCGGCATTCTTGCTGTTACCGAAGTTCCATGTCACATTGAGCGACACGCTGGCCACAGGCACCTTTATGAACTGGCGGTTTACGAAACTGCTGCTGCTGCTGTAGTTGTTGAAGTGGAACTTGCCACCGTCCTTCAGTCCCGTCATGCCCATGATGCTGACATTGAGTTTGTCTTTGAAGAACTGCTTGCCCAGCGTGGCCATAATCATATTGAATCCTGAGCTCCATCCTTGCAGAGTGTACCTGCGGGTGTTGCTTATCCAGAACACGCTGGCGTTCATCTTCCACGGCAGAGTCTGCTGCACACCCAGCATGGAGTTGGCCACCCATCCGTGGTTCTTCTGGTCTAACTGGTCGCTGCGCATGTCGTTATATCCCACACCTCCATTGAGAATCAGTCGTGTGTCCTTGAATACAGACCAGCTGGCAAATGCACTTAG
>OMSQ01000102.1 GCA_900313805.1 uncultured Prevotella sp.
AGTAACAAATGAAGACCATCGCACCATTATCGAAAACACAATACGGGCTCTATGTTGAGTGTGTAAACAACACAGGAGAGGCTTGTTACAACATACCATACTGCTATACGCTTGACGGCAGTCTGAACGGAGAACGGCTGTTGAACGCCATACAGATGGCTGTATCTGCCCACCCCACCCTCTTCACCCGCATTGGTCAAGGAGACGACGGAGAGCCGTTTCAAATTATAGATGACAGCGAGTCCTTTAGTATCAGCATTGATGAGGTAACAGGTATTGAGGCTGAGAAGGCACAATTCATACAGCCGTTCAACATTGTTGGCGACCGTCTGTTTCGTATTCGTCTGCTGAAGGATGCAGCACATTACTATCTGCTACAGGACATACACCACATCATAAGCGACGGTGCGTCAAGAAAAGTGCTACTGGGAGATATAGAGAAGGCCTATTATGGAGAAGCACTCCAGTCTGAGGATAAGACCATGGGACAGATGGCCATGGAGGAGGCAGAATTGAGAAAAACGACAGCCTTTGAAGATGCGAAGAAATGGTATGCGGAGCACTTTGACTGTGGCGACCTTGTCAGTCCACTGTTGAGTGACATCCTGTCAGGCGATGAGAGACCGGATGAAGAGGGTAAGTTGACAAGGATAATGGATGTGAATCAAGAAGAAATAGAAGCCTTCTGTAAGGATAATGGCATATACAAGAGCACCTTCTTCACCGCAGCCTACGCATTTCTTATAGCGAAATACAACAATGAGCAGCAGGCACTGTTCTGCACCATACACAACGGCAGGTCGGACAAGTTGCTGAGCCATACCGTAGCCATGTTAGTAAAGACGCTGCCAGTATATCAACAGTTCGCTGACGACACCCCAGTTATAGACTTTCTGAAGGCCGGACAGGATCAGATGAGCGGTTGCAGACAACACGAAGCATACGCCTTCAGTGACGCTGTAAATGACCTTGGACTGCAGATTGCCACTATGTTTGCCTGGCATGGAACGCTATTCGAAGGCCATGAGTTGTGTGGCAAGCCCATGACAGCCATGCGACTAAACAACAACACCCTTGAGGTGCCATTGTATGTTAAGGCATACACCCGAGACGGCAGGTATGTTGTGGAGGCAGAGTATCATAGTTGTGAATTCTCAGAGGCGCTAATAGCTCAGTTCTTGGAGAGTTATGAGACTGTTGTCAAGGGTTTTCTATCGCAGGAGATGCTACGCGACGTAAGCATCATTTCCGAGTCGCAGACGAAAATGCTCGACAGTTTCAACCCTCCAGGCACCGACTATGATACAAGTGAGACCGTAGTTTCATTGTTCCGCAAACAGGCAAAGGCCACTCCAGATCATACGGCAGTTGTTTACAAAGACAGCCGCTATTCTTATCGAGAGGTAGATGAAATAAGCGACCGCATCGCTGCCTATATCGCCTCAAAAGGCCTGGGCGGTGACAGCCAAGCACCTACCACAGATGCCGTGTCGGTACTGATACCCCGTTCGGAGTGGATGGCAATAGCCTCACTCGGAATACTTAAGGCCGGCTGTGCCTACCAGCCGCTTGACCCTAGTTACCCTAAGGAGCGATTGAACTTCATGATGAAGGATGCTGGTGCCCGTCTGCTGATTGCCGATGAGCAACTCAGGCCGTTGGTAGATGAATATCAGGGTGAGGTACTGTTTACGAAAGACATAAAGCAGTTGCCAGACGCCGATAAGTTGCCAGACGGTCCCACGCCCGACAGTCTGTTCATACTGCTTTATACCTCAGGTTCCACAGGAGTACCAAAAGGTTGTCAATTGACCCATGCCAACCTGGTGTGCTATTGCCACTGGTACTGGAGGTACTACGATCTGAAGCCAGAGCACCATGTGGCAGAATATGCCAGTTACGGATTCGACGTTCATCAGGAGGGCATCTATCCCCCGCTGACAGGAGGAGCCACAGTGTATATCATCCCCGAGGAGTTGCGTCTGGACCTGATGGCACTTAATGAATATTTCGAGAGCGAGCATATCACCCACACCTTTATCACCACCCAAGTTGGATATCAGTTTGCCACCAACATTGACAACCACTCACTGCTTCACCTCTCTGTGGCAGGAGAGAAACTCGCCCCACTGAGCCCTCCCAGAGCTTACAAGTTGCATAACGGCTACGGACCGACCGAAGCCACCATCATTGTTACAGTGTTTGAGGTAGACAAGAAATACACTGACATACCCATCGGCAAACCCCTTGATAATGTTAGAGTATACGTGACCGACCCATACGGCAAAAGACTTCCGGTAGGAGCGCTCGGAGAATTATGGCTTAGCGGTCCGCAGGTGGCACGCGGCTACCTGAACCGTCCAGAAAAACAGGCAGAAGTGTTTATCACCAACCCCTTCACCAACGAGGCGAAATATGCTCCTATCTATCGCACGGGCGACATAGTGCGACTTTTACCCGATGGCAACATACAGTTTGTTGGCCGTAAAGACGGACAGGTGAAGATTCGCGGTTTCCGTGTGGAACTGAAGGAGGTAGAGGCCGTCATACGTGCTTTCCCCCTTGTAAAGGACGCCACAGTACAGGCCTTCGATGAGGATGGAGGAGGCAAATACATAGCCGCATACATCGTCAGCGACCAGCAGGTGGATATAGAGGCACTGAACAACTTCATTCTCGAAGAGAAGCCCCCGTATATGGTGCCCGCAGTGACCATGCAGATAGACAAGATACCCCTCAACCAGAATCAGAAAGTTGACAAGCGCTCGCTGCCTAAGCCAGAAAAGAAGGCTGTTGTAGTAGATGAGAGCAATGTACCTATGAACATGATGGAGCAGGAACTGCACGAGATGGTGTCAGAAATACTGAGCAACAAGGATTTCGGAGTGACCACCGTATTAGGTTATGCCGGACTAACCTCAATATCAGCCATCAAACTGGCTGTTCAGGTACAGAAACGCTATGGCGTGTCACTGGATGCTAAGTCACTAGTAAAAAGCGGCACACTGCAGAGCATAGAGAACGAGATATGGAAGCATGTGATGACAAGTGGAGATGCACCAGCACCAGTAAAAGAGATAAAAGACGGTGCAGAGATAAAATCCGTCCCTCTGTCGTATGCCCAGACAGGAGTTTATTTCGACTGTCTGAAGAACCCATCGACCACCCTTTACAACATACCCTACAGGATTGGTTTCCCTCAGGGCACAGATACAGAAGCTTTATCAGAGGCTATAAAGACCCTTATAAAGAAACATCCGCAGTTAAGCGCCCATTTTGGCAGTGACGGCACAGAAATAGTACAGACCATCAATCCTAAGCAGAATGTGGAGATACCACAGAAGCAGATGAGCGAAAATGAGTTGACTAAGTACAAGCGTGAGTTTGTTCGTCCCTTCGACCTCAATTCCGGACCGCTGTATCGCTTTGAGATCGTCACCTCCGAGAAACAGGTAAACCTTCTGTCAGACGTCCATCACCTCGTGTTCGACGGCGGTTCCTTTGACATCTTCTACACACAGCTGTGCAGTTTGATGAACGGCAGTCCAATAGAAGAAGAGGACCAGAGTTACGCCCAGTTTGTCAGAGCAGAGAAGGAAGCAGAGGGCGGAGACGAGTATCAGGCTGCCAGTGAATTTTTCAAGAACAGGTTGTCGGAATGCGAGGCAGCCACCGAGGTACAGGCCGATTTGGAAAATCCAGAGAAGGGCACCATCAGCAAGGCGTTTGCCACGTTCGACATAGACAAAGTGAACACCTTCTGCAGAGCCAACAACATCACCCCTGCCCATCTGACCCTAGGTGCCATACATTACGTGCTGTCGCGCTTTGCCAACAACGACCAGTTGTGCATTACCACCGTCTCAGGCGGTCGCAGCAATCTGCGCATACACAATACCGTAGGTATGTTTGTGAACACCCTTGCACTGAGTGCCCATATAGGTGAGCAAAAAGTGATAGATTTCCTGCATGAAGTGAGTAGCAACTTCGATGAGACCCTGCGTCACGAGAACTATCCCTTTGCCCAGATAGCCGCCGACTACGGTCTGACGGCAGAGATACAGTTCGTGTACCAATTGGGAGTGATGACACAGTATGTGTGCCAAGGCACCGCGTTGGAGTTGGAAAGTCTGGAACTGAATGTACCGAAGTTCCCCATCACATTCTTCATTAAAGACATAAACGGTCAGGCCACCATAGACGTAGAATACGACAATGGCCGTTATTCTGCCCGACTGATGCAGAGTCTTGCAGACAGCATAAAGGTGACCATGGACCGTATGATCAGCACTCCCGACGATGCTCTCACCAGCATCAGCATAGTGAGCGACGCAGAGGCAGAGCGCATAATACAGATTGGAACGGGCAAGTCGATAGGTGTTGATCTCAGCAAGACCTTTGCCAATCTTTTTACCGAGCAGGCCCGTCGCACACCTGACGTCCCAGCCGTGGTAGACAATGACAGTCAGCTCAGCTACGGTGAGATGGATAGTTATTCCAATGCCCTCGCCCGTCAGTTGATAGACTTTGGAGTAAAGCCCGACGACTTCGTGTGTGTGATGCTTGACCGCACCAAGGAATTCCCGCTTGCCGTGCTCTCTATCCACAAGGCAGGAGCCGCTTACACGCCGTTGGATTTTGAATACCCCAACGAACGACTAAGTTACATGTTGGAAAATTCCGAGTCTAAGGTGCTTATCACCTCCCATGATGTGCTGGAAGCCAAGAAAGCAGAGGGCGATTTCAACACCGCCCTTGCCAAGACCTTCTTCATCGATGACTTCATGAAAGAAGTGACTTCGGCAGAACCCATCGACCTCTCCACCCCCGATGGTCTGGCATATATGATATACACCAGCGGTTCCACAGGCAAGCCCAAGGGAGCCATGCTGCATCAGGCAGGACTGCGCAATTTCATTGCCGTGGTAATTGACATGGAGAAGTTGACTGCAGCCGACCGCATTAGCGGTCATCGTTCCTTCTCGTTTGATGCCCATATTGAGGACATGTATCCCGTGCTTACCCTCGGCGGTTCATTCCATATCATGCCAACAGAGATACGTAAGGACCTGCCGGCCATCCGTCAGTTCCTCTTCGACCATCAGATAACTGGCGGCGGCTATTCCACAGCCATGACCTGTCTGTTGCTCAATGCCTTCGACGACCTGCCCATCCGCTTCACCACTGGTGGCGGTGAGAAGATGAGCGGAGTGTACAGCGATCACATAGAGATAATCAACGTGTATGGTCCTACCGAGTGTACCGACGACACCTCATACTACAGCATCGCCCCTGGTCAGCGAATAGAGAACATCCCTATCGGTGAAAGCGTGGCCAACAACTGGAACTTCATAGTAGACACAGCCGGCCATTTAGTGCCGCAGGGAGTGGCAGGCGAGTTGTGCTTTGCCGGCATACAAGTGGGTCGTGGCTACTGGCGCCTGCCAGAGCGCACAGCAAAGTCTTTCGTAGACTGTCCGTTTGTGAAAGAAGACCGCTGGGGCAATCCAGTGAGGATGTATCACACAGGCGACCTCTGTCGTTGGAATGACGAGGGTCAGATAGAATACCTGGGGCGTATAGACACTCAGGTGAAGTTGCGAGGTTTCCGCATAGAGTTGGGTGAGATAGAGAGCAAGGCCCTCAATATAGACGGCATCCGTCAGGCAGCTGCCGAGGTACGCAAGGTTATGGGCAATGAACATCTGGTACTCTACTACACCGTGGTCGATGGCAGCACCATAGACGACGAGCATATACACCAGGCACTTGCCTCCTCATCATTGGCCGACTACATGGTGCCCGACACCTATATGCATCTTGATGTCATGCCTATGACCCCAAATGGCAAAATCAATCGCAAGGCGCTTCCTGTGCCAGAGTTGAAACGCACCACCGATTTTGTAGCTCCTGAAGGAAAGACAGAGCAGCTCTTCTGCAACATCTTCTCCGATGTGCTGAAGATAGAGCAGGTGGGTGCCACAGATAATTTCTTCGAAATAGGAGGTACCAGCATCAATGCCATAAAAGTCATCGTAGAAGCCTGCAAGAATGGCGTACAAATAGTATTCAACGACCTTTTCAATCTGAAGACCCCGCGAGCCATCGCTGAGTTCTTGGGTGCGAGCAGTTCAACAGAGTCGCAGAGCGAGAAAGAGTCGGGCACCGACACAGCAGTTACGAACCTCACTGTCGATGCCCAGTTTGCCGACATACTCTCCAAGAACACCATCGATTCTTTCCGCCATGGAGAGAGTCAGCCCATTGGCGATGTATTGCTCACCGGTGCAACAGGCTATCTGGGCATACACATACTCAACGAGTTGCTGTTGAACTATGACAGTAACATCCTTTGTCCAGTGAGGGCAGAGAGCGAAGAGAAGGCACTGAGCAAGCTGAAATCACTGTATTTCTATTACTTTGGAAAGACAAAGGCCTTCAGCCGCATCGATGAGCGTGTGAGAGTGTTTGCGGCGGAAGTGACACAGGCAGATGCATTAGACAGCATAGATAAACAGCTGACAGTAGTAAACTGTGTGGCCAACGTGAAGCATTTCTCCGCAGGCAACGATATAGAGATGGTAAACATTGAGTCGGTACGCCATCTCATCTCCTTCTGTCTGCGCACCGGTTCCCGCCTTATCCACGTATCCACCAACAGCATTGCCGGCATGAGTGTAGACGGCACGCCCGGTCCAGAGATAAAGTTGACGGAGCAGAGTCTAAACATAGGTCAGAACATCGATGTGAACAAGTACGTGTACTCCAAGTACAAGGCCGAGGAGATGGTGCTAGAGTCCGTAGCTCATCATGGGCTTAGCGCAAAGATAATGCGTGTGGGCAACCTCTCTGCTCGTCAGAGAGACGGAGAGTTTCAGATAAACTTCAACACCAACAATTTCCTTGCCCGCCTGCGTGCATACGTTGTGATAGGCATGGTGCCATATCAGGATCTGGACCGCCGTTTTGAATTCTCTCCCATCGACGAGGTGGCTTGTGCCATCATGAAGTTGGCTCAGACGCCAAAAGAGTGCATAGTGTTCCACCCAAGCAACACCCATCCTCAGTTCCTTAGCGACATACTTATGGGCTTTGCCGATGCAGGCATCCATTTGCCGCGTGTAGAGACAGAAGTTTTTCAGAAGCGTTTAGAGCAGATGATGGAGAATCCCGACCTTGTGACCTTGTTGCGTCCGCTGATGGCATACAATGTGGGCGGCAGGCACACCATGCGCTGGATAGAGTCGACCAACGACTATACCACACAGGTGCTCTACCGCATGGGGTTCCAATGGCCTCCCACCGCCGCTGACTACGTGCACCGTTTTGTGGACACCATCGCAGGATTTGATTATTTTAGTGACCTTTGAAAACATGTCGACATTTATCTACCACAAAGGCACTGAGTACACAGAGATAATTATGACGTCTCCGTGCTCTTTGTGCCTCAGTGGTATAAAAAGTCACATGTGATTTGGTATTAAAAGTTGCAATGACAAAGAAATTAATAGTTGCACTATTTAGCATCACCATTATACTCAGCTTATGCTCATGTAGTAAGCGCGAGGTTGGCGGCACCACCCCTTGGGGCACCAAGTTGGGTGATGAGGAGGTTTTGGCTGACAGCAGCGGTATCTTCTCACTGAACGACATACAGGCTCAGGGCGAGATGATAATGCTGACCATGAGCGGTCCCGACTATTACTTCGACTACCACGGGCATGGATTTGGCACCCAATACCTGTTGTGCGAGCTCTTCGCCAGAAAGCTTGGAGTTAGTCTTCGCGTGGAAGTGTGTCAGGACACCACGCAGATGCTCACCCGTCTGAACGATGGTGAGGGCGACATAATAGTGTTTCCCTTACCTATTGACATAACAGGTGCCGACTCGCTGGCTTTCTGCGGGGTGCATAATGACAGTACTCGTACCTCGTGGGCCGTTCGCAAGGGCAATGTGAGTCTGCGCGATGCTCTGAACCGTTGGTACCATCCGCAGATGGTGGCTCATGTAAAGAAGTTTGAAGACTGGATATTCTCAGACCATGGCGTTCAGCGCACTGTCTATGCACCGGTGGTGAGTGAGGTGCGTGGCGAGTTGTCGAATTACGACCACCTGTTTCAGCGTTTTGCCGGCGATGCCAATGCCGATTGGCGTTTGTTGGCTGCCCTCAGTTATCAGGAGTCTTGCTTCGACCCCCATGCCCGGAGCTGGGCTGGAGCCTGCGGTCTTATGCAGTTGATGCCCGGCACTGCTGCACAGCTGGGTGTATCATCAGCAAACATCTTCGACCCGGTGACCAATGTGGCTGCCGGTGCGCGGCTGATACG
>OMSQ01000049.1 GCA_900313805.1 uncultured Prevotella sp.
GCCAACTGAGCTAAAGAGGCGGGTGGGCAAGCTACTTACATCGCGCCGCTACAACCAACTACCTTTGCTACGTTCCCGTCCTGGAGGATTCGAAGGGAGCTGGCCGTGTAAGACTTGCCCGTCTTTAAAGCGGTGCAAAACTAATAAATTATTCTCAAACTACTACTCTTGCTGATAGTTATTTTACATATTTTAACACAATCGGCGGCGGCAACTTAACAATAAAAAAGCGGATATTCGGTATTCTCAACTTTTTTGTCTACTTTTGCACCATAGTTTATGTTTATAGTGACAACTGATGACTTTTGCTGAAGCATACATACAACTCAAGGCATACGCGCGCATTGACGGTGCACTGCTCGGACTGATGTGGGTGCTGAGTTTCGCCTGTTTCGTCGGACAGTTCCAATATCCGCTGTGCGGCATGATGTGGATGGCCAGTCTGGTGCTCACTCCTTTCTTCGTGGCATACCGCACCGGACGCTTCCGCAACGTAGCCCTCGACGGCTTCATCTCCTTCCGCAGGGCGTTCGCCCACTCGGCGTGGACCTTCTTCTATGCCGCACTCATTCTGGCACTGGCTCAATGGGCTTACTTCCAGTATCTGGACCACGGCAGGGTGGTGGACCAACTGTCGCTGCTCTTCGCCGACAAAGACCTGCAACAGATGCTCGTCTCGATGAACTACCCCATAGAGCAGATAAATCAGGCCATCGACGCATGGCGGGAGATGAGACCCATCGACTTCGCTCTGCAAACGCTATGGACCAACTGCATCATTTCTCTCATCCTCAGCCTGCCCATAGCTGCCATCATGAAAAGAAAAAAATATAACTTACAATAAGCGTCTTATGGATATCTCTGTAGTAGTACCCCTATACAATGAAGAAGAGTCGCTGCCCGAACTCTACCAGTGGATCGAGCGCGTGATGAACGAAAACCATTTCACTTTCGAGGTGATATTCGTCAATGACGGATCTACCGACCACTCGTGGCAGGTGATAGACGAACTGAGTCAGAAATCTGCCCATGTCAAGGGCATAAAGTTCCGCAGAAACTACGGCAAGAGTCCGGCACTCTACTGCGGATTCAAACAGGCTCAGGGCGACGTGGTTATTACCATGGATGCTGACCTGCAGGACTCACCCGACGAGATACCTGAACTCTACCGCATGATTATGGATGATGGCTACGACCTGGTGTCCGGATATAAACAGAAAAGATACGACCCGCTCACCAAGACTATTCCCACCAAACTATTCAACTGGACGGCACGCAAGATATCGGGTATTAAAAACCTCCACGACTTCAACTGCGGACTCAAGGCCTATCGCTCGGATGTGGTGAAGAACATTGAGGTGTATGGAGAGATGCACAGGTATATTCCCTACCTGGCCAAGAACGCGGGATTCACCAAAATAGGCGAGAAGGTGGTGCAACACCAGGCCAGAAAATACGGCAAGTCGAAATTCGGTATCAACCGCTTCATAAACGGATATCTCGACCTCATCACACTCTGGTTCCTGTCAACCTTCGGACGTAAGCCTATGCACGTGTTCGGATTCCTCGGATCCATCATGTTCTTCATAGGTTTCGTGGCGGTGGTCATCCTCGGTGTCGACAAACTCATCGCACTCGCCAATCACGTGCCGCAGAGACTGATTACCGACTCACCTTACTTCTATCTCGCTCTCACCATGATGATTATCGGCACACAACTGTTCCTGGCTGGATTTATCGGCGACCTCGTCAGCCGCTCTTCGTCCAACCGCAACGACTATCAGATAGAGGAGGTGATAAGATGCGAAGAATGATGGTTGCGGTGGCAGCAGCACTCGCTCTGTCGGCATGTACATCCGTGGACTGCCCAGTCAACAGCTTGGTGCGCATGGTGTATGAAATCGACGGTGCACGCAAACCGCTCGTTGAACCGCTCACCGTGCTCACAAAAAAGCCAAATGGCAAGGATACGGTGCTGGTCAAACCAACCGAGAATACTACAACGTTCTCTCTGCCGGTGAGTTATGCACAGCCACAGGATATCATCATACTTTCGGTAGACATGGGACTGGATAAACCGGTCAATGACACGCTGTACATATCAAAAAGCAACGAACCGCATTTCGAGTCGGTTGACTGCTCGCCCTGCTTCTTCCATACCATCACTGAGGTCTCCTACACCTCTCACCTGCTCGAAGATATATCCATAGCAAAAACCACGGTGGACTATGACACAGACCATACGCACATCTATCTGTATTTCCGCTCTGACGATTAGCATGCTGCTCTGCTCGCTCTCTGCACATGCTCAGAAAAAGAAAAAACAGGAATACCTTACGCTGAAAAATGACACCACGGCGCTGTGGAGGGGACTGGCTCTCTCGTTCGACCTCGTGGGAGCCATCCAACTGGCTGTGAGCGACTATGGACAGTATGAGGGGGCATTGCGCATCAATCTGAAAGACAGGTGGTTCCCTATAGTTGAGGCGGGACTCGGCAAGGCTGATGCCAGCGATGACGTCACTCGTATCACATACTCCACCTCTGCTCCATACGCCAGGATAGGTATGGACTTCAATGTGATGAAAAACAAACATGATGTCTATCGACTCTACGCGGGTGCACGATATGCTTTCACTTCATTCAAATACGACGTCTCTCACCCGGGGGTGGAAGACCCATGGTGGGGTGGCAAGGCTGAATATCAAGAACGAGACGTGAAATGTACTTACCACTGGGTGGAACTGTGCTTCGGAGTGGATGCTAAAATCTTTGGACCGATACACCTGGGATGGTCGGTCAGATACAAGAATAAACTCGCAGCAACAAACAAAGGCGAGGGAAATATGTATTATGTGCCGGGATACGGCAAGGAAGGCAGTAGCCGGCTCGGAGGTACTTTCAATGTCATCATAGATATCTGATATGGACAATCAACCAGACAATAAACGCCGCAAGGCTCTCAGGTGGCAACTGCCTTTCCTCCTCTTTCTTATAGTAGCCACCGTCCTCATCATCCGCCATCAGAGACTCATGCCATACCAACTGGCCAAGGGACCTGTGTTCGGCACTTTCTTCAGCGTGAAATACCAGCACGACGACAACCTGCAACCGCTGATACTCGAGGAACTGCAGAGGGTGGACGCCTCGCTCTCTGCCTTCAATGACACATCGGTCATTTCACGCATTAACACCAACAAGGACATGAGCACTGACGAACGATTCGAGGAGGTGTTCAAACTGGCACAACAGGTGGCGGAACAGACCGACGGATGCTTCGACATCACTGTGGCACCGCTGGTTAATGCTTGGGGCTTCGGCTTCAAGAAGGGTATTGACCCCACTCAGCAGGCTATCGACAGCATCATGCCTTTCGTGGGATATGGAAAGGTGAAACTGCAAGGACACCGTATAGTTAAGGAGAAACCGCAGACTATGCTCGATGCCAGCGCCATTGCTAAAGGGTTCGCCTGCGACAGGGTGGCCACTGTGCTGCGTGCCCACGACGTGCAGAACTTCGTGGTGGAGATTGGTGGCGAGGTGGTGGCGCAAGGCAAGAATGAACAGGGAGAACCATGGAGGGTGGGCATAGCTCAACCGCAGGACGACTCGCTGGCTGTGGATGTGCCAAACATGGCGGTGCTCAGCATGGATAACTGCGCCATGGCCACAAGTGGCAACTACAGGAACTTCTACTACCGCGACGGAAAGAAATACGCTCATACCATCAACCCGCATGACGGACGACCAGTACAGCACTCGCTGCTCTCGGCAACTGTCGTGGCACGCAACTGCGCCACAGCGGATGCCTATGCCACGGCGTTCATGGTCATGGGAATGGAAAAAGCTAAGCTACTGCTCGAAAAACATACTGAACTCTCTGCCTTCTTTATCTATGCCGACAGCACAGGGGAGTATGACACCTGGTGCTCTCCTAAACTGGAGAAGAAACTGATGAAATGACTCCACGGCCATGCGTAGCGATGAGATTTTTGTGCGCTTGCAGCAACTGCCGCTGTTCATGGGACTCAGTCATGCCGAGATGCTCTCTCTGATTGAACGGGTGCCGTTAGACTTCGCTTCTGTTGAGCCCGGCAGCCATATCGTGGCCCAAGAGCAACACTGTACGCATGCTGTCTTCATTATCTCGGGAGAGTGCACGGCAACGGTCTCGGCACCAGACGGCTCCTACTCCATACAAGAGAGGGTGGAGGCTCCACTGATGTTCCAACCGGAATGTGTCTACGGCATGCAACAGCGATTCTCACGCTCGCTCGCTGCCTTCTCCTCAGTACAGACTCTGCAGATAGAACGTCAATATGTGGCATGGATTCTCCGACATTTTGAATGGGCACGAGTAAATATGATGGGCATGCTGTCTAATGCCACTCAACGGGCTGAGCGAAACATCCTCACTTCACCGCCAACCTCTATCTCCGAAAAACTGATGAAGTTCGTGAATGACAGAACTCTCTTCTCTCATTCTCCTGTCACGCTCCACATCAAGATGACCACACTCGCCAAATTCATCGGCGAAAGCCGACTCAACCTCTCCCGCACCCTCCATTCGCTCCAGCA
>OMSQ01000054.1 GCA_900313805.1 uncultured Prevotella sp.
GTCACGTTCTTTATGGCCACCAGTCTGCCGGTCTTGTCGGTGATGTTAAGCGTTTTCACGCCCTTTCCGCCGCGGTTAGTCTTCCTGTAGTCTTCCACCTGTGAGCGTTTGCCATAGCCGTTTTCGCTTACCACCATGATAGTTTCCGTCTCGGAGTTGTTGACCACGACCATTCCTACCACCTCGTCGTCGCCTTCGTCGAGTGTCATGGCTTTGACGCCTGTGGCCACACGTCCCATTGTTCTCACCTTGTTCTCGTCGAACCTTACGGCACGTCCGTTTCTGTTGGCGAGGATGAGTTCGTTTCTGCCGTTGGTCAGTCTCACGTCAACCACCTCGTCTCCTTCTTTGATGACGATGGCATTGACGCCATTGGCGCGTGGCCTGCTGTATTCCTTCAGGCAGGTCTTCTTCACTATGCCCTGTTTTGTGGCAAAGACCACGAAGTGGGTGTTGAGGAATTCCTCATTGTCGAGTCCTTTGAGTCTGAGGAATGCGTTCACCTGGTCGTCGCTGTCGATATTGAGCATATTCTGTATGGCCCTGCCTTTTGAGTTCTTGTCGCCTTCGGGCAGTTCATAGCATTTCAGCCAGTGGCATCTGCCTTTCTTGGTGAAGAAGAGCATCGTCTGGTGCATGGTTGCAGGATAGATAAACTCCGTGAAGTCTTGTTCCCTTGACCTTGCGCCCTTTGAGCCCACGCCGCCTCTTGCCTGTTCGCGGAATTCGGATAGCGGAGTGCGCTTGATATATCCCATGTGACTGACGGTGATGACCACAGGGTCGTTGGGATAGAAGTCTTCGGGATTGAATTCCTCCGACGAGTATTTTATCTCCGTGCGTCGTTCATCGTTGTATTTCTCCTTCACCTCAAGCAATTCGTCCTTCATCACTTTCTTGCAGAGTTCCGGGTCTGTGAGAATGCCGTTGAGGTATTCTATCTGTCTGCGCAGCTCGTCAAACTCCTCGTGCAGCTGTTCCACGCGCAGTCCGGTGAGTTGAGCCAGTCGCATATCCACGATAGCCTTCGACTGCAGTTCATCGAGGTCGAATCGTTTTTCGAGGTTCGTCTGAGCCTCCGACGGTGTTTTCGAAGCCCTTATGATGTGCACTACCTCGTCGATATTGTCGCATGCGATGATTAGACCTTCGATGATATGAGCCCTTTCCTCTGCCTTTTTCAGTTCAAACTTCGTGCGTCGGATAGTGACGTCGTGGCGGTGGTCGATGAAGTATGCCACGCACTCCTTCAGAGTGAGCAGTTTGGGTCTGAGTTGCAGCGGGTTGGATGGGTTGGGCACCAGAGCGATATTGTTGACCGAGAACGAGCTCTGCAGAGCCGTCATCTTGAACAGTTTGTTGAGGATGACATTAGCGTTTGCATCCTTCTTCACGTCCACCACTATGCGCATGCCCTGTCGTCCGGTCTCGTCGTTGACATTGGATATGCCTTCGAGTTTTCCTTCCTTCACCAGTTCAGCGATATACTCGATGAGTTGCTGTTTGTTTACGCCATACGGTATTTCCGTTACTACGATCTTGTCGTGCGTCTCGTGACTTTCTATCTCGGCCTTAGCCCTCATGACTATTCTGCCTCGTCCTGTCTCGTAGGCGTCACGTACTCCCTGTATTCCATAGATATAGGCTCCTGTGGGGAAGTCGGGTGCCGGTATGTATTTCATCAACCCGTCGGTATCTATGTCGGGGTTGTCGATATATGCGCAGCATCCGTCAATCACCTCACCGAGGTTGTGAGTGGGCATGTTTGTTGCCATACCTACAGCGATACCATTACCACCGTTAACCAGCAGGTTGGGTATTTTAGTGGGCATGACGCTTGGCTCCTTGAGTGTGGAGTCGAAGTTGGGCACCATGGTGACGGTATCCTTATCCAGGTCATCCATGATATGTTCGCCCATCTTTGAGAGCCGGCACTCAGTATAACGCATGGCAGCAGGCTGGTCGCCGTCGACAGAGCCGAAGTTACCCTGTCCGTCAACGAGGGTGTACCTCATGTTCCAGTCCTGGGCCATTCTCACCAGCGCGCCGTAAACCGAGCTGTCGCCGTGTGGGTGGTACTTACCGAGCACCTCACCCACCACGCGAGCACATTTCTTGTGTGGTGCCGATGATGTATTGCCTATGCCGAGCATGCCGTAGAGGATGCGACGGTGCACAGGTTTGAATCCGTCTCTCACGTCGGGCAGTGCCCTGGCCACGATGACAGACATGGAGTAGTCGATGTAAGAGGATTTCATCTCCTCCTCGATGTTGATCTTGATAATTCTATCTTGATCGTAGATCTGATTTTCGTCCATTTAGGTTTGTTGCTTTTTGTGCGTCTTTAGAACATGGAAATTGGCTATAATGCCGTTTATTTTCGTTCTAACGGTTTTTACTTCTTTATTTTCAAGGTTCAAAGGTACTACTTTTTTATGACGTGGTGAAGTAAAAAGCAAAAAATGTGTAGATTTTTAGCATTTTTTGCGACAAGAATGATACTAAGGTCTGAGCACGATAGTTTTCAGCCAGTCTTGTAGCACTCCGGAGTACTGGTTTTGCGAGTCGGCAATGAGCACGACTACCTGCGAACCGTCGTTGAGAGTCGGTCCCAGACACATACCCTCGTAGTTGGCGAGCGAGAAATTCAGCAGTCCTAGTTTTGTGCTCCACTGGCATACTAGAGTTTTGTGGAGCGGTTCAGTCTGAGTCAGCGAAGAGGAGATGACGGAGCGTGTGTCGGGTGTGACGAGAAAGAGTTTACACTTCACGAAGGCACCGATTCTTGTCTCCGGCACATAGAATTCGCGTTCGAGCACCAGCAGTTGTGTGGCGTTGATAGCAGTGACAGCGCTCACCCCCATGGCATATTTCGACCCCTTTTCGCTGGCCGTGGGTTCGTCCATCACATAGAGGTACTGTGTGGGAGTGCGATTAGGAGCTGTGCTGGTGAGGCGCAGTTTCTGTTTTACCCTCGTTCCGGGCTTTGCCGTCTCGCCATCGCCGTTGAGCGGTCCCTCGCTGACTGTCCAGAACAGGCGGTTGTGACTGTCGTATGTGAGTGCCTCTATACCGAGAGCCTTGGATGCCTGTCGGAAGACTTTTGGCAGAGGGAGGTGTCGACCGGTGAGAGAACCGTCGGCCTTGACCTCGAATATTTCAGATTTCTGTTCAGAGGCCACCCATAGATTCTTATCTTCTGGCACGTAGGCGATATCCTCGAAGTCGGCATTCCGCCCCGTCATTTCCACGAACCTGACGCGGTCCACCTTGGAAATCTCGCCAGTCCTGCTATTGATGTCGATATGCAGCGTATAGAAGCCGGCCCTACCCTTGTCGCTCACCACGGCATAGTTGTCGTGTCCCAGGTAAGTGATACCGCTGTAGTTGCCAGCTGGCAGTTGCTCAGGGAAGGACACCTGCTGCGTGAGTCGTGGATGAAGCGTCTGGGCTTGCATGCTGCCAGTGAGCATCAGGAAAGAGAGGAGAGTCAGGAGTTTCATAACACAGTGACCTTGACCTTGGAGATGCGCCGTTCCTCCATTTTGAGAATTTCAAAACGGAAGTTCTTATATTCTATGATATCGTGCACTTTAGGGAAGTCGCCCTTGATTTCCAGTATCAGTCCTGCGAGCGAATCGGCATCCCCAGCCACCTCGTCAAACACCTCGTCGTCGGTCTGCAGCACCTTGAAGAAGTCGCTGAGCAGCGTCTTGCCCTCGAACACGTATGTAGAGTCGTTGAGTTGCACGTAGTTGCGCTGCTCGTCATCATATTCGTCATTGATTTCACCCACGATTTCTTCGAGTATATCCTCGAGAGTGATGAGTCCGGAGGTGCCTCCGAATTCATCCACCACAATGGCGATGTGCACCTTGTTGTTTTGGAAGTCGCGCAACAGGTCATCTATTTTCTTGGTTTCCGGCACGAAGTAAGGCGGGCGGATGAGGCTCTGCCATCTGAAGGTAGACGGTTTGCTGAGATGTGGCAGCAAGTCCTTGATATACAGCACGCCACGAATATTGTCAGTATTGTCCTGGTAAACCGGAATACGACTGTAGTTGTTTTCCACTATACATTTCAGCACGTCGGCAAACGAGCATTTTATGTCGAGGTCTACGATATCCTGTCTGCTTGTCATCACCTCCTTTGCCGTCTCGTCTCCGAATCGTATGATGCCCTGCAGCATGCTCTGTTCATCGCGTATCTCCTCCTTGTCGGTGAGTTCGAGAGCCTGTTCCAGGTCGTCGACGCTGAGCATGACGTTTTCCTTCTTCACCACCTTCTCAGCTATCACCCCTGAGCGCAGTAGCACCCATTCCACAGGCCAAAGCATGCGTCTGAGCACCATGAGCGGTGCCACCGCTCTGCGGCAGAATCGCAGCGGGTTCTGTCGTGCGTACACCTTAGGCATGATTTCACCGAAGAGCAGCAGCAGGAAGGTGAGCAGCACCGTGATGCAGAGGAACTGCAGTACGTAGGCCTTGCCGAAGTCAACGGTGTGTGCAAAGACATAGTTGCACAGCATGATGATGGTGACGTTGACCAAGTTGTTGGTGATGAGGATGGTGGCCAGCGTGCGTTCGCTGTCCTCGAGCATGAGGTTGATGCGTCGGTCGGTCTCCGTGCGTTCCTGTTGCAGTTCATTGATGTCAGCTGGTGACAGGCTGAAGAACGCTATTTCCGAGCCCGAGGCGAAGCCAGATGCTATAAGCAGCAAGGCAGCCAGTGCGGCTGCCACGTATGTGCCTGCGGTAGGTGCTATGAAATGCACCTGCTGAAAGACTTCAGATATTGCAGAGAAATCCACTTTCGTCGTGTGTTGTGAAGAGGTTAGAAGGGCAGCGCACCGTTGCTGTCTGCTTCCTCAGCCGATGATGAGTCATCGTTCTGTCTGGTCTGCGTCTCTGCCGGTTTCGGTGATAGCAGTTCCATGTTTTCCCCGTAAATTTCGGTGATGAAGCGTCGCTGACCTTTCTGGTCGTCGTACGAGCGGTATTTTATCCTGCCTTCGATATAGAGTTTGTCACCCTTGTGCACATATTTCTCAGCCACCTTTGCCAGTCCTCTGAAGAGCACGATGTTGTGCCAGTCGGTACGGTCGGGCACCTTGGTGCCATTGGGCAGGGTATATCCTTTTTCTGTGGTGGCTAGTGGGAAGATAGCCATGGGCTGGTCGGCATCGTAGTATCTCACGTCCGGCTCCTTGCCCACATTTCCTATAAGCATCACTTTGTTCATGGCGATAGATATTAAGAGTTATTGTTCTTTCCAGGCGCCGAGGTATTTGAACCTGAAGTTCTTTCCCTTGGCTGATGGGAACTGGCTGCGCGGGTCGACCCTGGATTTCAGATGTTCCACGATACGGTTGTAGCAGTCCTGAGCCGACATGGCCTTACACTGTGCCACGAACTGAGTGTCGCGATACTCATGTTTTCCTGTAGCAGGTATGAGCACTACCCTTTTGAAGTCGAGCTCTCCCTCGTACCATCCTGGTCTCTGCTCTGTGAGTCGGAGGGCTGGAGTCTGTGCCGGTGCATTAGCCGCTGCATTTGCAGGATTGCCTGGTCTGAGAGCCTTTTTATTTTTGAAGTCGTTCATGTTGGCGGCTTCTGTCTTGATGATGATGAAGTACACCCTGGGTCTGACCTTATATCTTTTCGGGAAATAGACGTCTGATGCCACGTAGTCGCGAATGTCACTTTCCAGTTCTGCGGTCATGCCGATCTCTGGTATGGAGCACAAGAAGTCAATGGCCTCGTCGACACTGGCAACCAGTGTCTCGCGGTCGAAGTATCTCAGATATAAGTTCATGAACGATGTGTTATCTCTTAGTAAGAATAAAAAAACTAATTCAGAAAAGAGCGGCAAACGAGACTCGAACTCGCGACCCCGACCTTGGCAAGGTCGTGCTCTACCAACTGAGCTATTGCCGCCTATAAGGTGCAGTAGGAAACGCCTTCTGCCGATAATATTTGTGAAGAGGAGGAGACTCGAACTCCCACGACACAATTGTCACTACCCCCTCAAAGTAGCGCGTCTACCAATTCCGCCACCTCTCCAA
>OMSQ01000016.1 GCA_900313805.1 uncultured Prevotella sp.
GAGTGCTCACTGCGACTACAAGGGCAGTGCCGCATACAACCAGCGACTGTCACAACGGAGAGCCGAAACGGTGGTGCAGTATCTGATAAGTCACGGCATAGCAGCCGAGCGTCTGCAACCAGTGGGCTACGGCAAAGAGAAGCCAAAAGTGATACGCAAAAAACTGACTGAGCGCTATACCTGGCTGAAGGAAGGCGATGTGCTGACAGAGGAATTCGTACAGGCTCAGACACCCGAGCATCAGGTGATATGCAACCAGCTGAACCGCCGCACGGAGTTCACTGTACTGCGCACCACCTACGGAATGTTTGATAAAGACGGCAACCTGACCAACCCGCCTAAGAAGAAATCTCACACTGAGTATAGCGATGACGACGGTTTCGATATAGAACTATGAATCTGCCTGCAGCCTTCACCTCATACACCTCGGCACTGCTGGGCGAGGAGCGTTTCACCACGCTCATGAAAGCCCTCACCCTGCCCCCACCAGTGAGCATACGTCTCAATCCACTGAAATGGGGCAGTCGCAGCATAGCCCCACGCTGGCAGTCGCGCCAAGTGGCATGGTGCAACGAAGGCTACCATCTGAGCGGCCGTCCCGAATTCACCTTCGACCCACTCTGGCACTCTGGCACCTATTACGTGCAGGAGGCGGCATCGATGTTCATACACCATGTTATCAGGCACTATGTGCACCAGCCCGTACTCATGCTCGACCTCTGTGCTGCACCTGGAGGTAAAAGCACGGCTGCACGCAGCGCACTGCCCTCAGGCAGCATGCTGATATGCAACGACCCCGTTAGGCCGCGCGCTCAGGTACTGGCAGAAAACATGCTCAGATATGGTCATCCCGAGGTGATAGTGACCAACAACATGCCTGCCGACTACGCCAACTGCCCACTCGCTTTCGATGTGATACTGGCCGATGTGCCTTGCTCAGGCGAGGGCATGTTTCGCAAGGACGAAGTGGCCGTGGAGGAATGGTCTCCACAACACGTGGAGCAATGCCGCACCTTGCAACGCGAGATAGTGAGACAGGCATGGCAGTGCTTGAAGCCCGGCGGACTGCTTATTTACTCCACCTGCACGATAAACAGCAGGGAGAACGAGGAGAATGCCGAGTGGATATGCCACACGCTGGGGGGCGAGGCTCTCAGCGTGCCCACTCAGCCCGAATGGGGCATCTTAGGCAGCATGAGCGAGAGTTGGACAGGACCGGCATACCGCTTCATCCCCGGATTTACAGAGAGCGAAGGCCTGTTCATGACGGTGATACGCAAGGACGAAGACACTACGTTCGTGCGCTCCAAAGAAAGAATGCGTGGGAAGAAAGACAAGGCGCACAACAAGAAGCGAGACTCTGTCTGTAGCGAGGCTCTGCAATATCTGCATACGCCAGATGACTACGAGATTGAAGACTGCGGTGACTGGATAAGTGGTGTGCCCCGCGCTTGGCACGACACTTGGCGTCAGGCCTCGCAGCATCTGCGCATCATCACCGGTGGTGTGCCACTGCTCGTACGACGCGGACACGACAGCATGCCCCACCCTGCCCTGCCACTGAGCGCAGCCATGAGGCACGAGACCATGCCACACGTGTCACTCGACTACACACAGGCCATACGATACCTGCGACGAGAGCCTCCTCTGCTGCCCAACGACACACCGAGGGGATGGGTGACGGTGTGCTATGACCATCAGCCGTTAGGACTGGCCAAACACATCGGACAACGGACAAACAACCTGTATCCACAAGAGTGGCGCATACGTACGAACTATACACCTGAGCAACCCTGTGGAGTTGTCGACGTGTGAACAGGAAATACGACAAGATAAGGAAACAAGCAAAAAATATGAAACAATACTTAGACCTGCTCGAGAGAATACTAACCGAAGGTGTGAAAAAAACCGACCGCACGGGTACCGGCACACTAAGCATCTTCGGCCATCAGATGCGTTTCAACATGGAAGAGGGCTTTCCGCTACTCACCACCAAGAAACTGCATCTGAAAAGCATCATCTATGAACTGTTGTGGTTTCTGCACGGCGACACCAACGTTCGCTACCTGCAGGAACACGGTGTGAGGATATGGAATGAATGGGCAGATGAGAACGGCGAACTGGGTCCTGTCTACGGCCATCAGTGGCGGTCGTGGCCCGACTATCAGGGCGGCACCATAGATCAGATACAACAGGTGCTGGACCAGATACGCCACACACCCGACTCCCGCCGCATGCTGGTGAGCGCATGGAACGTGGCCGAGGTTAACAACATGGCCCTGCCACCCTGCCATACTATGTTCCAGTTCTACGTGGCCGACGGCCGACTGAGTCTGCAACTCTACCAGCGTTCTGCCGACACCTTCCTCGGCGTACCATTCAACATCGCCTCATACGCCCTGCTGCTTCAGATGATGGCACAGGTCACCGGACTGCGCCCCGGCGAGTTCATTCACACCACAGGCGACACCCACCTGTATCTGAACCATCTGGAACAGGCACGCGAGCAGTTGAAGCGCACACCGCGACCTCTGCCCAAGATGGTGATAAACAGCGAAGTAAAAGACCTGTTCTCGTTTGACTATTCCGACTTCACACTGACCGACTACGACCCGTGGCCCCACATAGCCGCACAGGTGTCGGTATAACCACACATACAAAACGATGAGAATCACACTGATAGCCGCGGTGGCCCGCAATGGTGCAATAGGACGCGACAACAAACTGCTATACTGGTTGCCAGAAGACCTGAAGCGCTTCAAGCGCCTCACCACCGGCCATACCATCATCATGGGCAGGCGAACCTACGATTCACTTCCCAAAGGGGCTCTGCCCAATCGCCGTAACATAGTGCTGAGCCGCGGACAGCGACAATTGCCGGGCTGCGAGTGCTACACCTCACTCAACGAAGCCCTCAGCCACTGCACCTCCGATGAAGAGGTGTACATCATCGGAGGTGCCTCTGTATACCGCGAGGCCATGCCCATTGCAGACAGGCTCTGTCTGACGGAGATAGACGACACACCCGCCGACGCCGATGCCTTTTTCCCATCCTACTGCCACTGGCAGAGAGTAGAGGAAGAGCATCATGCTGCCGACGAGCGACACAGCCACGCCTTCACCTTCGTAGACCTGGTTCGTGCAAAAAAGTAGGGGAGAATTATTTCTCCTCGAGCATGTCGAGTATAGGCAACTGGCGTTCGAGGGCCGAATGGAATGAGATGATGGTCTCTGACCGTGAGAGCCCCAACGGCTGCAGCTTATCGTGTATAATCTCCAACAGGTGATGGTTATTGCGGGCGTAAATCTTGATAAACATATCAAAGCCTCCCGTAGTGTAATGGCACTCCACCACCTCGGGTATCTTTTTCAGTTCTTCAACCACACGGTCGAAGTGCTCCGGATTTTTCAGGAAAAGTCCGATGAAGGCACATGTCTCATACCCCAGTTTCTCGGGCGAGATAAGGAACTGCGACCCCAGCAGCACGCCAGTGGCCGTAAGTTTCTGTATGCGCTGATGTATTGCCGCTCCACTTACATTGCACAAGCGAGCCACTTCAAGAAACGGTATTCGTGCATCCTCAGCAATGAGTCGGAGTATCTTCCTGTCCAACTCATCTAAATAATGATTTGCCATATTGTTTATTTGTGGTTAGTCTGATAAATTGTAAACGTTCGCCACAAAGGTAATCAAAAACCTGCAAATATCACAAAAAATATCTGTTTTTTCTTACGAATTGTAGTTTCTTATCCTTATTTAGGGACAGAAACAGACATTTTCGTCACTTTATCTCGTCGGTAGCAGAATAGTTGATACGCAGAGCCTGTGCCTGTCGAAGTGCCTGCTTCACCTGTGTGATAAGAGCCATTGGTGTACGGCGGTCTGCCTTGATGCTCACAATCATGTTCTGCGCATCAATTGGATTCATGCGCTGTCGTTCGCTGCTCACAAATGCTCCCACCTCGTCCGGTGTACAAAGTTTGTCATTGAGTTGCACCTGCATGCCACCCTGTCCGCCCTGCATAGGGCGGCCAATATAGATGTAAGACGTGGATGTCTTTTTTGTAAGCCGGGTCAGTTCAGTACCCGCAGGCACCTGATATTCCACCTTGAGTGCCACACGCCTCATGTGTGTCACTATCATGAAGAAGAAGAGCACAGTAAAAATCAAGTCGGGCAACGACGAGGTGTTGAGTTGCGGTATCACCCTCTTCCTTCGTGTTATTCTCATCTCTCACCCCCTTCCTTCGCAGCATATACCTCGCTCACACGCTGTGGAAAAGCCTGTTGTAGAGTTGACTTCTGTTCCTCATTGCAACTGGCGTATGTAGTATGGAACCTCCGTCGTGCCTCGGTGTCGCGCAATTGCCGGTACGCACTGACAATCTGGTTTTGCACCTTGAAGTATGTGTCGTATGCAGCCTGTGCGTCACACTCTATCTGTATCACGTGCTTCTGCGCCATGCCTGGCTGCGCCACGAACTGCACCACCTTTTCAGTGAGTTGTTCGATGCGTATGGGCTGGTCATTCACCGTCACGTGGTTATCAGCCGTTATAGTCAGGTGCATCATCATATCCTCGCTCACCCTGACGGCAGGCAGTTGCTCTGTGGGTTGCGGTGGCGGCAGCAGTCTTGACAGTCCCTTGTCCACGTCCATGGATGTGACCACGAGAAAGAGGATAAGGAGCATAAAGGAGATGTCTGCTACCGATGCCGTATTGAGCAGAGGTACAGACCTGCGATCACGGCGGAATTTCATGACTGCATATCGTTAAGACGTTGAGTGCGCCAGGCGTTGAATGCCACGGCACCTAAAGCTATCAGAAGCATCACTCCCACGGTGACTACGAACATGCCGGCGCATCGCAACCAGAAGGCATTGTCGTATTCTGCACCATTGATGAGTATGGGAGAAGAGGAGGATAAGACGAAAGTAGCGAGGAGCAGCAACAGAGTGCCGCCTGCTGTGATTAGCGCTATGCGTGCTGTCGGCACCCCGTGCATCACCCTTGTCTCTGTCTCGCCTCGTCGCATACCACAAACCACAGCCCAGCAGAGTGCAGCCATGGCCAGGAGCAGAAAGAGGATGACAACCACGATGACGACATCTGTCAGGAGAGGCGCCGTGAAACGAGGGTCATCGGCAGATGTGCGGTTGTAGCCCACGGTGAGAAAGAGCAGCCATGTCACAGCTGCCACAGCCATCATCGCCCACAGTGTGATGCGCGAGACGCGTCGTGTTCGTTCATTAACAGAGGTTGAAGTCATGAGCGCGACTGATTGCGACGCACCTGGGCATCAAGCAGAGTAATGGCCGATTCCTCCATGTCTGCAGTGATACGCTCTATGCGTGTTAGTATGAAGTTATAAAACAATTGCAGAACGAGAGCCGCTATGATACCGAAGATGGTGGTGATAAGAGCCACCTTCATACCTGCTGCCACGATGGTTGGACTGATGTCGCCAGCCGCCTGTATCTGGTCGAAGGCCATGACCATACCTATCACGGTGCCCAGGAAGCCCAGCGATGGTGCTATGGCTATGAACAGGGTAATCCAGGAGCAGCCTTTTTCCAAAGCTGCTGCCTGCACGGTGCCGTATGATGCCACGCTGCGCTCCACCTCGTCGATAGGAGCATCAGCACGGGAGAGCCCCTGATAGCAGAGGGCCGCCACGGGACCACGGGTATTACGACTCAGTTGCAAGGCTCCGTCGATATCCCCACTCTCCACCATACGCGTCACGTCGCTCATGAATTTGCGTGTCTTTATCTCACTGAGCGTCAGGAAGATGATGCGCTCTATGCAGAAAGCCAGTCCCAACACCAAAGCCAGTGCCACAAGCGACATGAATCCGGCATTACCCTCAATGAATTTCGTCTTGAGCGATTTATACATACCAGCCGACTCCACGGGTGCCACCAGCGAATCGGTCTGGGCACCCAATTCATCTACTACGGCATCAAGCGAATCCGACTCCGTATCGCTGATGCTGTCTGCACTTGCCATCGCCTCCTTCATCTCCTGACCTCCTTTAGGATCCAGTTGCTCTGTTTGTGCTGTGGCCCATGTCATGGTGAGGGTCATCAAGAGTAGTAACAGTATTCGTTTCATTGCTTTATGATTGATTAGTGGAGCTTTTTGCCCCACATTTTTGCATTTGCTTGCAAAAGTAGTGTTTTTTTCATTCTCCGCCAACTATTAACATATCTTTTGTGAAATGGGTCTAGATGCTCTAGGAAAAACCAAAATATTTTTTGGTTTTTCTCTCACCTTGGATGGTACCTTTGCTTCGCGAAGGTAGGCGGCGGTTCGGAAAAACCAAAATATTTTTTGGTTTTTCTCTCACCTTGCACTACCTTTGCACCTGCGAATGAGAAGGAGATGGGTGATAGTCACCATCCTCGGTGTCATAGTGAGCATGATAGCCGGAGGAAAAACGCCGTCGGGCCACAGAGTCTCGACTGCGGTTTGTGGTGTATATTCATCTGACAGTGCCGTGCCATTGCTGCCCGACTCTCTTCATACCGACACGCTGGCCGTAGACACCGTGCCTGACTCGCTTCAGTTGGCCATAGAGCGGCACAACAGGCTGGTAGACGACAGCATACGCCTCGATTCCATCAACCGTGCCCGCAGCAACGGCATTGAGGCACCAGTGAAATTCTCGGCGAAGGACTCGCTGGTATTCGATGCCACTACCAAGACTGCACATCTGTATGGCAGCAGCGAGGTTGACTATCAGAACATGAACCTGAAGAGCGAGAAGGTGTATATGAGCATGGACAGCAATATAATCCATGCCACAGGCGTTGCAGACAGCACAGCCAAAGGCGGACTGAAAGGCACCCCCCAGTTTAAATGGGGCAGCGACGAGTACGTGAGCGACACGATAAAATTCAATTTCAAGACAAAGAAAGGAATAATAAGCAATGTGTACAGTGAGCAGGAAGATGGTTTTCTGCGCAGCGAGCGTTCCAAGCGCACTGACGACGGCACCCTGTACCTGCAGCACGGTCGCTACACCACCTGTGATGAGGAGCATCCCGACTTCTACATAGCCCTCTCTCGTGCGAAAGTCCGTCCCGGCAAGGATGTGGTGTTCGGCCCCGCCTATCTGGTAGTGGCCGATGTGCCTCTGCCCCTGGCCATACCCTACGGATTCTTCCCCTTCACCAAGAGCTACAGCAGCGGCTTCATCATGCCCACATACGGTGATGAGACCTCTCGCGGCTTCTACCTGCGCGACGGCGGCTACTATTTCGCCATCAGCGACCGGTGGGACCTGAAACTTCTGGGCGAGATATACACCAAAGGCTCATGGGGACTGTCGGCGGCATCCAACTACGTGAAGCGCTACCGCTACAACGGCTCCTTCTATGCCTCATACCAGAACTCACAGTCTGGCGACAAGGGGCTGCCCGACTTTAAGAAAGAAGAAAGTTTCAAGATACAGTGGACTCACAACCAGGATGCCAAGGCCAACCCATACCGCTCTTTCAAGGCCAGCGTCAACTTCGCCACGTCGAGTTATGAGAGCAACAACCTGAACGGCATGTACAATCCTCAGGCGCTCACACAGAGCACACGTACATCATCGGTGAGCTGGGGAACAAAATTCTCCAGTCTCGGCCTGTCGCTCAACCTCTCTACCAACATCACGCAGAACATGCGCGACACCACGCTGGCCATAGACCTGCCCATAATGACGCTGTCGCTCAGCCGTTTCTATCCCTTCAAGCGCAAGTATGCCTCGGGTAAGGCACGGTGGTACGAGAAGATTTCCATAGGCTATGAAGGCCGTATGAGCAACTCCATCAACACCAAGGAAGACAAGGTGCTACATTCCAACATAATAAAAGACTGGAACAATGGTTTCCAGCACCAGATACCAATAAAGACAGAATTCACGCTGTTCGACTATCTTAACTTCAACGCCTCGTTCAGTTTCACCGACCGTATGTACACACGCAAGGTGAACCGCTCGTGGGATGAGGTGAACCAGCGCGAGATTTGCGATACCACCAATGGCTTCCATAACGTGTATGACTGGTCGTTGAGTCTGGGAGTGACGACCAAGATATACGGAATGTGGACTCCCAACCCCAAGATCCTGGGCAAGAAAATCATAGCCGTGCGACATGTGCTCACCCCCAACATATCTTTCAGTTACTCACCCGACTTCAGTGAATCACGCTACGGCTCCTGGGACACCTACATCAAGACCGATGAGAAAGGCGAGGTGACGATGGTGAAATACTCACCATTCCAAGGTTTCCTCTATGGCACCACACGTCAGGGAAAGGTGGGCAGCTTCAACTTCGACCTGAGCAACAACATAGAGATGAAGATACGCTCCGACAAGGACAGCACGGGCGTAAAGAAGATAAGCATCATCGATGAACTGGGTGCCCACATGTCGTACAATATGGCTGACAAGGAGAGGCCTTGGTCCGACCTTGACGTGCGTCTGCGACTGAAGTGGTGGAAGAGCTACACGTTCAATCTGAACGCCACGTTCTTGACCTACGCATACGACCTGGATGACAACGGCCGCCCATACATTGGCACACATACAGAATACAGCCGCGGTCGCTTCGGCCGCTTGCAGAACTTGTCGCAAAACATCTCCTACACCCTCACCCCGGAGAAGATAAAGAAGTTCTTCGGCGGCGGTGACGATGAAGATGAGGAAGAAGAAGAGGAAGCCTACGACACTGGTGTGGAAACCAATATCGACGATAATATCATGCGCGGACAGCATGCCGCCAAGAAGAAAAAGAAAATGGGAAAGGCTGACACTGATGCCGACGGCTACATGACGTTCAACATGCCGTGGTCGCTGACCTTTGGCTATGGCATATCCATACGCGAGAACACCTCGGGCAGATTCAACACCAAGACCATGCGCTATCCGTACAAAGTGACCCAGACCCTGAACGTGGGTGGCAATATCCGACTGAGCGATGGTTGGAACATACAGTTCTCTTCCGGTTATGACTTTGAGAACCACGCCCTGTCCATGACTCGTGCATCGCTCTCACGCGACCTGCACTGCTTCAATATGTCGTGCTCGGTGGTTCTTACTCCTTACACCTCATATAATTTCTCTTTCCGCTGTAATGCAGCCACTCTGACCGATGCATTGAAGTACGACAAGCGCAGCAGTTACTCCAATGCCGTGCAGTGGTATTAAGAAGTATCAGGCGCTACTGCTGCAATCTTCTTAGGTCATCTTCCTCACCTACGACCCATATAATATCACCATTTTTGAAGCAGTAGTCTGCCGACACGTGTGACAGGTTCTCCTTACCTTCCTCCAGTCCCACCACCATGCAGTTGTACTTGTCGCGTATGCCGCTTTCTGCCAGTGTGGTACCTACCAGCGGGCTGTTGTTTCCCACGATGATGCTCAGCAGACGCATCTGCCTCTTCTCCAGTTCCATATCATCCTCATAACATTCACTCTCCAGTGCCTTTGCGAAGACCGACAGCTGCTCATCGCTGCCAATGACCTGCAGGCGGTCGAGGGGATAGATGATGGAGTCGCCGGCAGGGATATTGAGTCGCCGTCCCGCCCTTAGTATACTGCTCACCTGTACTCCGTATAGTGCTCCAACATTTAGTTGCGCCAGCGTGCGACCCGCCCACAGCGAGTTGGCAGGCACCTCAAAGTCGGCAATGTGCACATCGCGGTCGAGCAGTCGCCCTTCATACAAAGGACGGCGCTGACCCAACACCTGGGCCTCGATGTCTCGCGAGCGCAAGTTGAGCACGAACATACGCTCCAGTTTGATACTGCGGTGCTTGATGGTGCGCGAGAAAATGATAAGAGCTGCCAGAGCTATGCCCAGACTTATCAGGATAGCTATTGGGAAGTCAGTGAGATAATGTGCCAGATAGAAGATGAAGGCAACGGCGATAGCCACGCGCACTCCGATGGTGAAGAGCAGTGGTATGCGGTTGTGACGATTTTCCACCCAGAGGGCGCGAAACTCCTCGGAGTGGTTTTTCTTCATCATCATAGCCCTGAGGAACGGCGATATTAAGAGCAGGGTGATGAGTCCGCAGAGCAGACGTGCCCACATGACTGGCAGCAACTTCATCAGGAATGGCAACAAGAGCGACACCGTCAGGAACATTGTGGCGGAGGTGAGTATGCTGTACACCAGAGTGTTTACTGCCATCTGCCTGAGCAGGCGACGCCAGTAGTGCTCATCGGCATCTGTAGTAGAATGACTCGTAGAAAGTCGGTTGAGTCGCAGTATCCAGCGCTTAGGCATGTGCCTCTCCAGCCAGGTGTAGGCTGGTGTGGCAAACTTTATCATATAAGGTGTGAGGAAAGTAGTGATGACCGAAACTGCCACCACCACAGGATAGAGGTACCCACTTATAACCCCCAGTCCCAGTCCGAGCGATGCTATGATGAATGAGAATTCACCTATCTGCGCCATTGAGAATCCACAGCGCATGGCAGAGCGTAGCGACTGTCCTCCAAGAAGGAAGGCGAAGGAGCCAAAGACCACCTGCCCCACAATGATGGTAAGTACCAGTGCTATGATAGGCAATGCAAATTGCACAAGCACTTCGGGGTCAACGAGCATACCCACCGACACGAAGAAGATGGCTCCAAAGAGGTTCTTCACCGGCTCCACCAGTCGTATGATTTTCTCAGCCTCCACAGTCTCTGCCAGTATCGATCCCATGACGAAGGCCCCGAACGCACTGCTGAAACCTGCCTGTGTAGACACGACAGCCATGAGGCAGCACAGTCCCAGTGCCACCACCAACAGTGTCTCGCTGTTCATCAGCGGGCGCACACGGCGCAACAGCCAAGGCAGGAAGAATATGCCCACCACAAACCACAGGACAAGGAAGAACACGATTTTGAGCACGCTGTAGAGCATCTGCGAGCCGTCTGCCCCCTTGCCCTGAGCCACGGCAGTGAGCATCACCATCATCACTATGGCCAGTATATCCTCCATTATCAGCACGCCCATCACCACACTGGCAAACTTCTGCTGATGGAGTCCCATGTCAGAGAAAGCCTTGTAAATGATAGTTGTACTGCTCATGGCCAGCATGCCTCCCAGGAAGATGCAGTCCATGCGCTCCCACCCGAAGGCGTAGCCCACGCAGACACCCAGTGTCATCATAGAAAAGATGACGGTGATGGTGGTGATGGCAGGACCTGGTCCCAAACGAATGATTTTCTTGAAGGAGAAGTCGAGTCCCAGCGAGAAGAGCAGAAACATCACACCGATGTCTGCCCACACCTGGATATTCTCCGGGTCAACCACCGACATGGTATATGGCATGTGCGTACTCACCAGGAAGCCCGCCACTATATATCCCAGTATCAGCGGTTGTTTCAGCCGTTTGAAGATGAGTGTTACGAGTCCGGCAACGATTAGTATGAGTGCCAGATCACGCACCATGGTGGGTAGTTCAGCCATATTCCTGTCCGGTAGTTATAATTAGTCGTTATATGCTGCTGTCAGTTCGCAGATTCGCACGATCACCTGCATTGCCTTTTCCATCACCTGAATGGAGACGAACTCATGCGGCCCGTGGAAGTTGACGCCGCCGGCGAAGATGTTGGGGCAAGGCAGTCCCTTGAACGAGAGTTGCGCACCGTCAGTACCACCCCTGATGGGCTCCACACGTGGTGGCACACCACAGTCCTGCATGGCTTTGAGCACCAGGTCTATCACATGCATACAGGGGTCTATCATCTCCTTCATGTTGTAGTACTGGTCGCGCAGAGTCAACTCACATGTGCCCTCGCCATAGCGGTAGTTGATGGTGTCGGCGCACTTCTGCATGAAGCGTTTGCGCACTTCGAATCGCTGCTTATCGTGGTCGCGTATGATGTAAGAGAGGTCAGCCTGCTCTATTCCAGAGCTGATGCCCAGAAGGTGATAGAAACCCTGATACCCCTCTGTGGCCTCTGGTGTCTCGTCAGCTGGTAGCAGTCCTATAAACTCCGCAGCCAGTCGGTTGGCGTTCAGCATCTTGCCTTTGGCATATCCTGGGTGCACGCTCACGCCCTTGATTTTCACCTTGGCCGATGCGGCATTGAAATTCTCATACTCCAGGTCGCCCAGGTCGCTGCCATCTATAGTATACGCCCACTGGCATCCGAATTTCTCCACGTCGAAATGGTGTGCGCCCATGCCTATCTCCTCGTCGGGATTGAAGGCCACACGTATATCTCCGTGCTTTATCTCAGGATGCTGCTGCAGGAAGCACATGGCTTGCACTATCTCAGCTATGCCGGCTTTGTCGTCAGCTCCCAGCAGTGTGGTGCCATCTGTCACTATCAGGTCCTCGCCCACATGGTCCAAGAGTTCCGGAAATTTTTTCGTACTTGTCACAATGCCTTCAGAGAGCGTGATGTCCTTGCCGTCATACTGGCGTATGATACGTGCCTTCACATCCTTGCCGCTACAGTCGGGACTGGTGTCATAGTGCGAGATAAAGCCTATGGTAGGCACCTCTTTCTTCACATTTCCTGGCAGAGTGGCATAGATATAGCCTTTTTCATCCATCTCCACATCCTCCAGGCCCTCATCCTCCAGTTCCTTCTTCAGATATTCGGCAAAGACGAGTTGCTTGGCAGTAGAGGGGACAGACTCCGAAGTTTCACTCGACTGTGTGTCAAACTTCGTATAGTTGATAAATCGTTGAGTGAGATCCATTCTGATTATTATTTCTTTTTCTTATCCTTTTTCTCAGGCTTTTTCTCCGGTTCAGCCTTAGTTTCTTTCTTTGGTTCAGCCTTTGGTTCTTCCTTTCGGTCGTCAATATTGTCTCCCTCAGTGGGTTTCATTTCCTCTTCAAAGTCGGTTATGCCGTTGTCAATGAGGATATTGTACCATGAGAGCAGTTTCCGTATGTCGCTGTCGTGCACACGTTCTCTGTCGAACGAAGGCAGCACCTTGGCGAAATACTCACGCAGTTCCTTCTGTGAAGCCTTTTTGAAACTGATGCTGCACGGTTTGCCTTTTTCTAAGTCTCTTATGGCAGCGAGCACCGTCATCAGAGGCACGTCCTCCTCATCGGTGTACATAGCTATGTCGGCCAGAGAAGTGACCCTGTCGGTAGAGAAAGCCGGCATGCGTTTATGCTGACTGTCGAGAGTCTCCACTATTAGATTATTCTTACCTCTTGTCACCAGTTTGAAAAGCCCTGGTTTTCCGGCTATGGAAAGAATGGTCTGTTGCATGATTTTATGTTTATGTTATTGATTATTTCCTTTAGTTGCTGTTGAATGTCTCTTATGCCGTCGTTCATCACCACGTACTGCGACCGTGCTGCCACTTCCTGTGGGTCCATCTGTCGGCCCATCCACTGCTTCACCTGGTCGTCACTGATATTGTCGCGCTGTGTCACCCGTTGGATTCTCACTTCCAGAGGCGCAGTCACGCATATCACCATGTCCACCAGTTTGTCGAATCCGCTTTCAAAGAGTATGGCACATTCCATCCATCTCATTCCCGAGTGCAGGAAGTCTTTTGCCACGGCGGGGTGTACTATCTGGTCTATCTGTTGTGCATGGTCTTGTGAGGAGAGCAGGAACTGGGCCACAGCCGCCTTGTTGAGCACTCCGTCCACATACGTGTCGGGACCGATAAGCGCAGTGAGTTGTGCTTTCAACTCCTCCGATGTGCACATCAGCCTTTTGGCCGCACTGTCGCAGTCATACACCTGTTCCCCGGTGAGAGCCTGGAGTTGTCGTATGACGAACGATTTGCCGCTGCCTATGCCACCTGTGATGGCGATTCGAGGTGTCTGTGTCATTTCTGCTCTATGAGGTAGTCCACCTGTTCTATCTCCATCGTGGCACGGTTTACCACTGCCGGTATGGCAGTGAGGTGCAGCGAGCATCGTTCCGACGGGCTTTTTTCTATGTCGTGGTAGTCCACCTCTACCCGGAAGTCAGAGGCTCTGATTTCGTCCACCAGCTGACTGCCGGCCACCATTGTCACCTTCACCACCGAGGGGAAGGTGCGGAGCACCTTGCCTTCCGGCATGTTCACTGCTGTGATAGGCACCTCGATGGTCTTCTCGGTGAGTATATCCACCAGTATGTCCACCTTCACCTGCGACGGCACCGTCTTCACTCCCGTGATTCGTTCCAGTCTCAGGTCCTTCACGGTATTTGCGTTCAGTTCGCTGAGGCTGAGATATTCCGTGCTCACCTCGTCAATCTTTTCGAGAGTGCTGTTGAGTGCATACACGGTCACGCTGTCAGGCTCCATTTGTATTCTGGTCACATAGTAGTTGTGAGCAGCCGTCACCCTACCCTTGTACACTACCGGCACCTTCTTGTGTGTGCCGTGGTTGAAGTAGAGGTCCATCTTTTCGGGTTTCACTGCCACGATTTCCGTCGACTTGTAGAGTTGCTGCCTTAGCAGTCTTTGCATTTCGGCATTGCTGACAGTGGCATGTCCGTCGGCCTTGGCATAGTTGGCGAAGTTCACCTTCAGGGGTTGTATGTCCTGTCCGTAGAAGTATGCCCCCATGGTGTACCCTTTATCTCTGAGGGTCACCTTTATGGTGTCGTGGATATCCGATGTGATAACCACGTCTTCCGGCACATTCACTATCTCCACGGGCACACTGATGTCCCTCTCCATGCTCTCGTTGAGTGTCATGATAAGCCAGAACACCCCGCTGAGGAGCAGGAAGAACAAAAAAATCAGAAACTCCTTGTTGAACAGTCTCAACAGGAAGTCTCTGAATGTGGCACATACATGCCCGAAGGGTTTCTCCATCGGCTGTTATTTTTCTGGTTGCTTTGTCGACATTGCGGAAGTGTCAGCCATGAGTTGCGATTTGTCTATTTCCACGACCACGCCCTTGGCTATCTCGAGTTGCACCCTGTTGGTTTCTATGTCAATGCGCTTCACAGTGCCATAGATGCCGCTTCCAGTGATAACCCTTGTGCCCTCCTGCAGTTGGTTCTGGAAGTTGCGCACTTCTTTCTGTCTCTTCTGCTGCGGACGAATCATAAAGAACCACATGATGGCGAAGATAGCCACCATCATGATGAGAAAACCCATGCCGCCGCCCTGTGGCTGCGGTGCAGCCTCTTGGGCTGCCAAAAACATTGATGTGTACATTTGCTATTTTGAAATTTGATGTTGTTTTTACGTTTTGTTTCAGTCGCGCTCAGGCATGCTTTTCAGCAATACCCCCTGACTGATGAGGTGGCGTGCGATGGCATCGAGCATGCCATTGATGTATCCGCCGCTCTTTGGAGTGCTATATATCTTTGCCAGGTCCACGTACTCATTAATGGTCACGCTGACGGGTATGTTTGGGAAGGTGAGCATCTCTGCCAATGCTATCTGCATTATCACCACGTCCATATATGCCAGTCTGGAGAAGTCCCAGTTGCGCGAGGCATCGGTCATATATCTCTGGTAAGTATCTGCGTTGAGTATGGTGGAACGGAACAGTTTGCTTGCAAACACCTTGTCCTCCACGTCATTGTATTCGGGCAGCAATTCCTGTGAGAGTCCGTTTTTCGGGTCGAAGCGCTTGATGGTTTTGAGCACGAAGGTGTCCACCACCTCCTTGTCATCGTTCCAGTACAGGCTTTTCTCTTCGAGCAGCGACTCCAGGTCCTCATTGTCCTGAATGAACGTGCGGTATATCTTCCTCCAGAGTTCGCGGTCGCACTCATAGTCACCGTTCTCCTCCTTCATGTACTGACTGTACATATCGCTCTGTTCCACCATGTTGCATATACGGCGTACAAACTCCACGTCATCATCCCATGAGAGGTGTTTCTCCTCCACATAGCGCATCAGTTGTTTGTTGCCCATGAGTTGCAGCGCGAACCGGTTGTCCACGAACCTAGTTGAGGGTTCTGGCTTCCCCTCTCTCTTCGCCCTTGTGGTGAGTATC
>OMSQ01000011.1 GCA_900313805.1 uncultured Prevotella sp.
ATTGAAATAAAAAATACAACATATCATGGCATACTTTAATGAAGAAAATACTGTTGAGCAGATGCTCATCAACGCCGCAGGAAAATGTGGTTGGATTTATGTAGAACCACAGGAAGTGCCACGTCTGCCCGACGAGGTGTTAGTAACGGAATGGCTGCTTACAGCCTTGAAGAAGTTCAACGACATCACAGACGATCAGGCAGCTCAGGTGATTTATCGCCTACGTGCAGCTTGCAGCATCGGCAACAACCACGAGGAGCTTATAAATGCCAATGACCGTTTTCGCCGCTTGTTGTTTGAAGAAAACTCCTATCCTTTTGGTGAGGATGGTGAGAACATTAACATTCGTTTTTTTAGCGACAAACCTTCAGAGAACCGTTGTGTAGTAACCAATCAGTGGGAGTTCCCACGCAGGAGTAAAGAAGGCGGCAAGCGTCTGGATTTGGTATATATCATCAATGGCATACCGATGGCTATTGGCGAAGCCAAGACACCTGTCAAGTCTTCTGTCACTTGGGCTGATGGCGCAACGGATATACTCCACTATCAGAAGAGTATTCCGGAAATGTTTGTGCCCAATATCCTCACCTTCGCCAGTGAAGGAAGGGAGCTGCAATATGGTGGTGTTGGTTGCCCCGTAGATAAATGGGGGCCGTGGTTTGCTGATGAAGACCGCCGTCATGGTACACTTGAAGATGTGGAGCATAACTATATATCATTATTCACTCCTGAGCGGCTGCTTGACATCTACCGTTTTTACACCGTTTTCACAGGTACTTCCGGTGGACGAAAGATAAAGATTGTATGCCGTTATCAGCAGTATCTCGGTGGTGAAGCAATCGTGCAGCGTGTGTTGAATACTTACAGAGTGGGAAAAGGTCCCAGAAAAGGTCTCATTTGGCACTTCCAAGGTTCAGGTAAGTCATGGTTGATGGTATTTGCTGCACAGAAACTACGTCGACAAAATGACCTAAAGGCCCCAACCGTGGTTATTGTGGATGACCGTATTGACCTTGAAGACCAGATAACAGGTGACTTTACCCGTGCAGAGATTCCCAATGTGGATGGTATATCCTCCAAAGAAGAGTTGGAAACGAAGATTCACCAGAGAAAGATACTCATCACGACTATCTTCAAGTTTGGCGATTTGAACGATGGTGAAGTCATTGACGACCGTGACAACATCATATTACTGATGGATGAAGCTCATCGTACACAGGAAGGCGATCTTGGTAAGAAGATGCGCACTGCACTTCCCAATGCCTTCTTCTTTGGTCTTACAGGTACCCCCATCAACAGAAATGACCATAACACTTTTGCATGCTTTGGCAGCAAGGAAGATGAATATGGTTATATATCGAAATACACCTTCCAAAACTCAGTAGATGATGGTGCCACACTGGAACTGAATTTCCAAACAGTTCCAGTTGAGATGCATCTTGATGAAGAGAAACTACAAGAAGAGTTTGATGCACTTACCGACCAAATAAGTGAGGAAGATAAGCAAGAACTTGTACGCCGTACATCTGTAGAGGCATTCTTCACGGCTGAAAAGCGCATCAATGATGTCTGCAAATACATTATTAATCACTTCCGCGAGTATGTAGAGCCTACAGGTATGAAGGCTCAGGTTGTGGTATATAATCGTGATTGCTGCGTGAAGTACAAGAAGGCCCTCGATGCATTGCTGGGAACTGATGACCAGACGACAATCGTAATGCATACCTCTGGTGATAAGGCCGATGAGTACAAGGCTTATAAACGGACTCGTGATGAAGAGAAGAAACTGCTTGACCAGTTCCGTGACCCACTGTCACCATTGAAGTTCGTGATTGTCACCAGTAAACTGCTAACAGGTTTTGATGCACCAATTCTTCAGTGCATGTATCTTGACAAACCTATGAAGAACCACACGCTGCTGCAAGCTATCTGCCGCACAAACCGCACCTACAATGAAAACAAAAAGTGCGGACTGATTGTTGACTTTGTCGGTGTATTTGAGGATGTCGCCAGGAGTCTTGCTTTCGATGAGGAAAGCGTTAAGACCATCATCAAGAATATGGAAGAGATTAAGTCTGTCATTCCTTCTTTCATGCAGGAATGTCTACAGTTCTTCCCAGGCGTTGACCGCACTGTGGGGGGATGGGAAGGATTGACAGCAGCCCAACAATGCCTAAAGGAAGAAGGAGTAAAAACTAATTTTGCACGTCATTTCGCCCGTCTTGCAAAAGCTTGGGAAATCATCTCTCCGGATGATTTTCTTGGACCATATTCTAATGATTATACTTGGCTCGCACAGGTTTATCAGAGTGTACGCCCAGTGAGTGGTGGAAATCTGATTTGGACTTTACTCGGAGCAAAGACTATTGAGATTATCCATAATAACATTGACACCATTGATATTGGTACTCCACTTGAAGACCTCGTTGTAGATGCAGACATCATCAACTCCGTTTTAGAAGACGAGAAGAAACGTGAGAAAAAGATTGTCGAGGTGGAGAAGATGCTGAAAATACGTCTGGGTGAGCATAAAGGCGATCCGAAGTTCAAGAAGTTTGCAGAAAAACTGGACGAACTGCGAGAGCGAATGGAGCAGAATATGATTTCAAGCATCGATTTTCTGAAACAGTTGCTGCAAATGGCCCGTGAACTGCTTGAAGCCGAGAAGGAAATTGAAAAGCCATTGGATAAACGTGCACAGGCAAGGGCTGCCTTGACAGATCTTTTCCAAAGCATCAAGACCGAGGAAACACCATTCATCGTGGAGCAAGTGGTCAATGACATCGATAATGAAGTAGTCAATATCATACGTCAGTTCAATGATGCTTTCCAAAGCGTCACCGCACGCCGTGAGATTAAAAAGAAGCTTCGTTCCATACTCTGGATTAAGTATCTGATTAAGGACAACGATGTATTCGAGAAAGCATACAACTATATCGAAATGTATTACTAATTCAAATCATATTCTTTTGGGCATGACGGGTAATGTATATTATGCCCTTTTCGGATCCCCACTAAAAGTATAAAAAAAGTATAAATATTTGGAGGATAAGGTTTTTATACTTACCTTTGCCCTCCTAACCTAAATGAATAAATAGAAGTTCTATGAGAAAAATACTGCTCACAGCCATGCTTGCGCTCATGGCTATGACCATAAGTGCTGTGCCCGCCAAACGTGGACTGCAGCGCAGTATCACCACACCCGACGGTAAAGTGATCACCGCCACCTTAGTAGGCGACGAGCACGGCCACTACTGGCAGGGCTCCGACGGACAGGCATATCAGGCATACGGCGATGACGACCGCGAGGCCTTCCGCATGGTGGATGCCAATACCATACGCTCCATGGCTGCACAGAAACGCGAAGCGGTGAACCGCGAACGTATCCGGCGACTGCCCATGAACCGCTCCACACTCACCAACCGCGTGGGAGAGGTGGGCAACTACCGTGGACAGAGACGCGGACTGGTAATTCTGGTCAACTACAAGGACGTGACGTTTAAACCAGCCAACAACCAGGCTTACTATGACCGTGTGGCAAATGAGGTGAACTTCCACGACGGCAACTTTGTGGGGTCTATGTATGACTACTTCTACGCACAGAGCGGCGGACTCTTTGAACTCAACTTCGACGTGGTGGGGCCTGTCCCCGTGTCACAGAATCGCTCGTACTACGGTGGCAACAATAGCAACGGTGACGACAAACACCCTGCTGCTATGGTGTGCGAGGCTGTGAAAAAGGCCGACGAGTATGTGAACTATAAGGACTACGACTGGGATAATGATGGCTATGTAGACCAGGTTTATGTGGTGTATGCTGGCAAGGGCGAGGCCGACAGCGGCATCGCCAGTACTGTCTGGCCACATGCATGGAATCTCAGTTCCGCAGCGTACTATGGCGATGGCGAAGGAGCCTTGCATCTCGATGGCGTTATCATAGACCAGTATGCCTGCGGTGAGGAACTGGATGGCTCCACTGGCACTATAGCAGGACCGGGCACCATGTGCCATGAGTTCAGCCACTGTCTGGGATACCCCGACTTCTACGACACCGACTACAGCGGTGGACAAGGTATGGCCGACTGGGACCTGATGGACAGCGGTTCGTACAACGGTGGTGGCTACAGGCCCGCTGGATATACCAGTTACGAACGCTGGATGGCAGGATGGGTGACACCCATAGAACTCACGACCTCTACTTCTGTCACTGGCATGAAAGGACTGCAGGACGGTGGCGAGAGCTATATCATCTACAACCAGGGCAACAGGAATGAATTCCACATGTTGGAAAACCGTACTCTCTCAGGGTGGGATGCTGCTCTGCCTGGCAAAGGACTGCTCATCGTGCACGCAGACTATGATGCTGGCGTGTGGGCTGCCAACGGACCCAATGACGACCCCAGTCACCAGCGCATGACATGGGTGCCGGCAGACGGACAGTATCAGAAATGGGGCAGTTCGCTGTCTACCAGCGGCATGGCCACCGATACTTATCCATACGGCCTAAAGAATGCTTTCGGTAAGAACACCACTCCTGCTGCCACACTATACAATCAGAATGATGACGGCTCGTACTACCTCAATGTCAGCGTCGAGGATATCACTCTCGCCTCAGATGGCACTATCTCGTTCAATTTCATAGGCGAAAACAAGGTGGAGGTTCCTACTATTTCGCCCGAAGGTGGCGTATTCTATGAACCGCAGACCGTCACCATATCTGCAGAAGACGACGAGGCGGTGATATACTATACCACTGACGGCTCGGAACCCGATGCTGCCGGACCTTCTGCCATTTCCAACACCTTGCTCTATGAAGAGCCTTTCACCATAGACCAGACAGCCACTGTCAAGGCCATTGCCGTGGTAGGTGAGGTGGTGAGCAAGGTGGCTAAAGCCAACTTCGTGATACGTGACCCCTCAGAGAATACTAACACCTTTCAACTGCTAAGGTCGGTTGACGAGATTGTGAATGGCAAACAGTATATCATAGGCTATGCTGCCAAGAGTGCGGCTGCCGGCGGCATAAATGGTGTGTATCTGAACAAGGTGGACGTGGAACTGGAGGATGACATCGCAACTATTAACGGTGATGTGGCGGTGTTCACTCTCATCGGAATGGAAGGCGGCGGATATGCCCTTTACAATGAGATGGACATGACGTATCTTGTGGCTACCGATGTGAAGAACCTTGAATATGTGCAGGAACCCACAGCATGGAACTTCGCCAATATTCCCGACGGGGTGGGATTGGTTTGCGGCAACCACGGTTCTATGAGATACAATGTCAGCAGTCCGCGCTTCAATACTTACAACAGCAAGGTGTCTACA
>OMSQ01000095.1 GCA_900313805.1 uncultured Prevotella sp.
ACGACTATAAGTTGACCAAGGACAACACCTACGCCGACTCGTTAGTGTACTACATAGACGTGGACAACAACGGTCATCCGTTCAAGGACATGTTCCTGGAGGTAGCTCCCGGCACCCTGCTCAGTCACAACAATAATCTGGACACCTGGTCGGCAGAGAACGAATGGAGCAAGACCATCCGCATGCAGGCACCCAACAACCGTGACCAGCCAGCCTTTGAAGGCGGTCTGTTCATCCCCCTGCAGAAAGACATGCTGAACCGCAACCAGTCGTTCAGTCCCAATATCGACACCGACCTGTACAACAAGTACCGTCTGTATATCAACCTCACCTCGTCGATGTACAAGGTGCAGTTCCAGACCAAGCCCTACCTTGTTGGAACAGCCGTGGGCAAGCCCTTCGGCACCGGCACCACCGAGCCAGAGGGCAACACCATAGAGCTGGTGTGGGACAACCAGGAGGAGTGCTACAAGTACACCGGCCAGTTCACGCAGTACGGAGACCTGCGCATACTCACCAACAACGCCTACGAGATAAACTGGAGTGAGGATGCAGAGGTGCCAGGCACCAGCAACAGCGACGGCAACTACTACAACAAGTTGCAGTACAACAAGAACACCTCGTCGAAATACGAGAACAACTGCGGTGGCAACCGTGTGCGCTTCAACTTGCCCACCGGCACCTACACTTTCCGTTTCTACATGGGTGAAAACGGTTACGACTCGTACTACACCATCAACAAGGAGATACCGCTTCGTAACATCGCCACCATCATCAACAACAGCGGCACCAAGTTGGGCTCAGTCGACGTGAACACCCGCACCATCAACGGCAAGGAGTATAAGAGCGTGACCTCATGGGCCGACGGCGACACCTACCTGAAGCCCGCCGACGTGGACATGTTCATAGTGACCGGACTGGAAGATGGCACCAACGGCGGCGAGGTAGAGTATAAGGTGAAACTGAAGCAGTTGAACCTGAGCTACATACCCGCCAACACCGGTGTGCTGTTGATGAGCACCAAGGACGCAGGCGCCACCAACCGCAGTATGACCGTGAGCACAGAGGGCTACAGGATATGCACAGCAGAATACACTGGCAACGACAACTGGCTTGTGCCCGTGATCCGTCCTACGTTCATCCCGAACACCATCACCGAAGGCAGCGATGTGAGCCGCCGCAACTTCCTCTTCGCCTACTACAGGCCTAAGCCCTACACCGACAGTGGTGTGCGCGGAGAGTACGTGTATAAGTTGGGCTTCTGGCGTTCTAACGTGTCGCCCACCGACTACACCCACAGCAGCAGTGCCAACATGGCATACCTGTCGCTCACGCCTGCGCAGTACGGTGAGATGGAGTTAGGTGCCTGGGACACCAGCACCGACCCTGCCTCTGCCCCGTACATCCACTTCGAGCTGGACGACAATTTCGTGACAGGCATCAGCGAGGTGCCCGGTGAGGTGCCCACAATGATGGACGACTCTTACTACACCATCGACGGCAGGAAGGTGAACCGTCCCACTCAACCAGGCATCTACATACACCGCAACAAGAAAATCATCATCAAATAAATGGAGGGAACGACTATGAAAAGAAAAGAATATGTAGCACCCGCCATGGAATGGTGGTTTACCGAGTCCCAGCAGTTGCTTGACACTACTGGCGGTGTGAGTCCTAATCGTGATGAGGACGATGATGATGGTGGCACCCTGGCCGACCTTGGTTTCTTCGATGACGAGGGTGTGCAAGTGACCATCGAGTTTGAAGATGAGCCTACCGACACCACGTCAATCTGGACACAATCAAAATTCTCTCTGTGGCAATAAAGTTTTTCCCCCGCGCATCACGCGGGGGATTTTTTTTGGCGCACCGGAAAGACCGGAATATCCAGGTAATATTTGTTTTTTTTGGCGGTTAGTATTATCTTTGCAGGCATAAATCTGAAAAAAGAGATGAAGATACTATTATTAGGCAGCGGTGGGCGTGAACATGCCCTGGCCTGGAAGATAAGCAAGAGCGAGCGAGTGGAGAAACTGTACATAGCCCCGGGCAATGCCGGCACCCAGTCGGTAGGCGAGAACGTGGCTATGAAAGCCGACGACTTCGAAGCCATCAAGACCTTTGTGGCGGAGCATGGCATAGACATGGTGGTAGTAGGTCCCGAGGACCCGTTGGTGAAGGGCATATACGATGAGTTGGCCGCCGATGCGCGCACTGCCTCCGTGCCCGTGATTGGTCCGTCGAAAGCCGGTGCCGTGCTTGAAGGTTCCAAGGACTTCGCCAAGGCCTTTATGATGCGTCACGACATCCCCACGGCGCGTTATCGCACCTTTGACGGCACCACTCTGGCCGAGGGTTTGGAGTTTCTCACCACCCTTCAGCCCCCCTTCGTGCTCAAGGCCGACGGTCTGTGTGCAGGCAAGGGCGTGCTCATAGTGCCCACCTTGGAGGAGGCCCAGCGCGAGTTGCGCGAGATGCTTGGCGGCATGTTTGGTCAGGCTTCCGCCCGTGTGGTGATAGAAGAGTATCTGAGCGGCATCGAGTGCAGCGTGTTTGTGCTGACCGACGGCCGTCACTACCAGATACTGCCCGAGGCCAAGGACTACAAGCGCATAGGCGAGGGAGACACCGGTCTGAACACCGGCGGCATGGGCAGCGTATCTCCAGTACCTTTCGCTACTACGGAATGGATGAAGAAAGTGGAAGACCGCATCATCCGCCCCACCGTGGAAGGTCTGCACAGCGAGGGTATCGACTACAAGGGCTTCATCTTCTTCGGTCTTATCAACGTGGATGGAGAGCCCAAGGTGATAGAATACAACTGCCGTATGGGCGACCCCGAGACAGAGAGCGTGATGCTTCGCCTGAAGAGCGACATAGTAGACCTGTTTGAGGGAGTGGCATGTGGCGACCTAGACCGCCGTAAGTTAGAGATAGACGAGCGCGCCGCCGTATGCGTGATGCTGGTGAGCGGTGGCTATCCCCAGTCGTACCAGAAAGGCTATCCCATAGAGGGTCTGGAGCGTGTAGAGGGCAGCATCGTCTTCCACAGCGGCACAGCCGTGAAAGACGGTCGTGTGGTGACCGCCGGTGGTCGTGTGGTGGCTGTGAGCAGTTACGGCTCAGACAAAGAAGAGGCTTTGGCGAAGAGTTTTGCCGAGGCTCGCAAGATAGAGTTTACCAACCGTTATTTCCGTCGTGACATAGGGCGCGACCTATAACTGCTGATGGCCTACAGGAGGTTTCAGAACACAGTAGCCGAGAGTCGCGTCACCCTTCCCCTGTTTGCGGTGTTAGCCTTGGGCTCAGCCGTGGTGTCGGGTCTGGTGAGCGGCCAGTGGTGGGTTCAGCTGTTGTGCGTGACGCTGAGCGTCTATCTTATGATAGAGCTCAGCCGTCGTCATCAGTTGCTGCGTGTGCACAGTCAGATGGTGCCCGGTGCCCTGTTGCTGTTGCTCACCGCCCTCAGCGTACTGATTTCCGACCTGCGTTTTGCCATACTCTGTCTGTGTCTCACCTCCTTCTACAGTGCCTTTTTCCGCTGTTACCAGCGTCGTCAGTCGTCGGGCTGGATATACTTCGGTTTCCTGAGTCTGTCGCTTGCCAGCATGGTTTTCGTGCAGATTCTCTATTTCGTGCCTTTCCTTTGGGGAGCGATGGCATTCAACCTCTACGCCCTGAACATGCGGTCATGGGCGGCATCTTTGCTTGCCCTCCTCACCCCCTACTGGTTCACCTTGGCATGGATGATGTGTCATGGCGACGTGAGTTGGATGGCGGAGCACTGGAGCGGCCTCTTTGCCTTTGCGCCCCTGGGATGCTTTGAACGGCTGACCCAGCATCAGTGGGTGAATATGGGTTACGTGGCACTGCTGGCGCTAGTCGGCATAGTGCACTACCGTCGCCAGAGTTACAGTGACAAGATACGCACCCGCATGCTCTACGAGGTGTTCATCCTCATAGACCTCTTCACCCTGCTGTTTCTCGCCATGCAGCCCCAGCACTACGCACCCCTCATGGCCATGGCCGTGGTGAGCACCGCTCCCCTGCTAGCCCATTTCATAGCCCTGACCCACACGTGGCTCACCAATATAGCCTTCTATCTCATCATATTGCTCACCCTGACAGTCAGTTACTACAATCTATGGATGCCATCGTTGAATTTCTGATGAGTTACGGTTACTGGGGCATGTTCGTCGCAGCCTTCATCGCCGGCAGCATCTTCCCTTTTAGCAGCGAGGCTGTGATGGTGGGTCTGATGGCAGCCGGTCTTGAGCCCACCCCCTTGGCTGTCTATGGCACCATAGGCAACTGGGCTGGCAGCATGTTCAACTACTTCGTGGGTCGTCAGGGCAAGATAGAATGGATAGAGCGCTATCTGCATGTGAAGCGTGAGAAGTTGGAGCGTGCCCAGCATTTTCTGGCTCACCGTGGTGCATGGATGGGGTTCTTTGCCTTTCTGCCCGTTCTGGGCACAGCCATAGCGCTGGGTTTGGGTCTGATGCGTGCCAACCTGCCCATCACCACCCTGAGCATATTCATAGGCAAGGCCCTGCGCTACGGTCTGCTGATGTATGG
>OMSQ01000029.1 GCA_900313805.1 uncultured Prevotella sp.
ATATACTTGCCACCCTGAGGTACGGTCACCGTGAAGTTACCATCCTCGTCACTTATAACACCTGTGACAAAGGTACTATCTGAACGTAGCACCTGCACTGTCACCTGCAAAACACCCTCTTGCGTATCCTTGTCAACTATGTGTCCTGTGATGCGCGTGTCGTTCACTGGATTTTCCACATCCTGTGCCATGACGCCCAAAGGACCAAGCAATAAAAGGAATAAAAATAATAGTCGTTGCATAAAAATTCCTATTTGGATTAAAGACCAACAATTACCGATTTGACGCAAAATTAGCAAAAAAGTTTAATAGTCCACCATTATTTGGCAAAAAAAAGATGCAATTGCACAGTTTTCCGACAAAAAAGCCATACTTTTGCACATCATGAAGATAAGAGTGTTACATCTTTTTGCAATGACGTTTGCCATACTCCTGGCGGCCTGCACCGCCCGCGAGCGTCATGGTGTGCGACTGTCAGACCGCGAGTCGATACCCGAGGACACGGAGGCAGAGGTCCTTGGCTCCGGCAGCACGCTACGTACCGACAGCATACAAGTGGCAGAGATGGGCGAGCAAGGCAGTTGCGAACTATACATGGACTGGCCCGTCGATGGTCCGAAGGCCCTGATAGCATCTCTGCGCGAGTGGATTGGCACCGTGCTCTTTGCCGACAGTGCCAGCAGCGCGCCGTCCGAGCCACGTGCTCTGGCCGAGCGCTACTGTCAAAAGCAGCTGGATGCCATGCACCTCTCTTTGGAGCAGATGAGCATTGGCGAGTATAGCACCGATGAGGCGCCAGAGAAAGGCACGGAGATACGACTGGTGTACGAGACGCCCCAATTGGTGACATACGAAGTGACTGGCTTTCAGTATTTCACCGGCGGCGGCCACGGCAGTTTTGGCACCCGCGGTGCCACATTCCGCAAGAGCGATGGCAAGCGCTTCGGCCATGACATCATCACCCGCAAGGATGACACCCTGCGCAAGCTGTTGAAAGATGGACTTAAAACATATTTCAAGACCGAGGACGACAGTGCCCTGCAACTGATAGTTCAGGTTCCCCTTGATGTACTGCCCCTGCCCGACCTCCCCCCGTATCTGCTGAAAGACGGTCTGCATTTCCAGTACGGCGTGTACGACATCTGTCCCTTCGACTATGGCGACCCGGGCTTCACGCTGCCCATAGAGCAATTGCGCCCCTACCTGAGCGACGAACTTTTGAGGGAGATGGAGTGAGGCAAAAATTAGCAAAAATGTTTCATATACGCAACACTATTTCTAAAAAATGCTGCTTATACGCAACACTTTTTTTTAAATAAAAATGTCGCATATACTCAACACTTTTCATATTAAGAACCGTATTTTTGCTAGTCCTTAGCCAACTTCTGAGCAGTTGCCCGGTCGGGTTTACCGGTAGCAGTAAGTGGCAGTCGGGACACCCTGACCACTGCGCGAGGCGACCAATGCAGGGGCAACAGGCCAGCACAAGTTTCAAGCAACGTGACGTCGTCAATCTGTTTCGACAGACCAGCCGTTTGCTCTACCAACAGCACCACCTCTTCACCCCACTGCGGGTGGGGGCGCTTGGTTATCATGAACGGCAAGGAGATATGGGGGCGCAACAGGCGCTCTGCCTCCTCAGTCTGTATCTTCACACCACCAGAACAAATGACATTGTCGCTGCGGCCGAGTATCTGGAAGCGGATACCATCGGGATGGAAGCAAACTATGTCGTGGGTGTGCAGACGCCCTTCGCACACATGGGGCGCATCTATCACCAGACAGTTATCGGCTCCTGCCGATATAGTGACGCCTGGCAGCGGACGATACCAGGGAGAGGCGTCACTGCCACTCACCCTGCGCAGCGCCACATGCGAGAGGGTCTCTGTCATGCCATAAGTGCTGTAAATGGCATTGGGAAAAGAAGACAGTTCTCGTTCAAGCGCCTCGTCTATACTGCCTCCGCCTATTATCAAGCAACCGATGTGCGACAATCTTTCCCTCTCCCGCTCAACATTCAGCGATGCCCACACCTGAGCAGGCACCATGGCGGCAAAGTGTATCTCTCCTACGTCGGTTGACAAGGGATGCTGAGAGACAGGTGCCTCTACCAGTTGCATACCACACTCCAGCGCCCTCACCACCATCATCATGCCCGCGATATAACGGGTGGAGAGACAAAGCAAGGCCCTTTGTCCCTCATGCAGGTGCAAGGTCTGACATGTGGCGCGGGCACTGGCCCGCATCCGCTCTTTATAGACATGGATGGTCTTAGGAGTGCCCGTTGACCCGCTGGTGGTGACAGTGATAGTGGGCGACGGCTGTCGCCACTGTGCGAGGAAGTGCTCCAGTTCGCTCATGGTATCTGCGGGTACTGGTCGAAGTTGGGTGTCCGTTTCTCTAAAAACGCCTTTCCCCCCTCCTGTGCCTCGTCGAGGAAATAATAGAGCATGGTGGCATCGCCAGCCAACTGCTGTATGCCCGCCTGTCCGTCGAGTTCAGCATTCAGTCCTGCCTTAATCATGCGCAGGGCTATGGGTGAGTGCCGCATCATCTGCTGCGCCCACGCCACACACTCGTCCTCCAGTTGCTCGGGAGGCACCACGCAGTTGACCAGTCCCATTTTCAGCGCCTCGTCAGCACTGTACTGTCGGCAGAGGAACCATATCTCACGAGTCTTCTTCTGACCGATTATGCGTGCCATATATGAAGCGCCAAAACCGGCATCGAAAGAACCTACCTTTGGTCCTGTCTGTCCGAAGATGGCATTGGTGGAGGCTATGGATATGTCGCACACCAAGTGCAGCACATGACCGCCGCCTATGGCATAGCCGTTGACCATAGCGATGACGGGCTTTGGCAACCGGCGTATCTGCATCTGCACGTCGAGCACGCTGAGCCGCGGCACACCGTCCTCGTCGATATAGCCGCCACGGCCTTTCACATGCATGTCACCACCCGAGCAGAAGGCCTTGTCACCGGCACCAGTGAGGAGCACCACCCTGATGCGTGCCGCCTCGCGACAATAGGCGAAGGCCTGAGAGAGTTCGAGTGTAGTGCGCGGGGTGAAGGCATTGCGGTAGCGGGGACGGTTGATTGTGATGCGTGCTATGCCCTGCCATTCCTCGAAGAGTATCTCCTCAAAGTGGCGTATTTCTTTCCATTCACGAGTTTCCATAAGATATTGCGTTTTTAAATGATGTCATATACTACCAACCCCCTGAGGCACCGCCGCCGTCGTAGTGGCCTCCGCCGCCATAACTGCCTCCGCTACTGCTACTACTGCTGCTACTGCTGCTATAGTAGTCATCATCGTCATCATCATCGCTGCTGCCATGAGAAGAACTTCCGTATAAATGATTGTTTGAGCCCTTGCCCACGGCATACAAGATGATGCCGCCGAAGAAGAGTCCCACGAAGAGGAAATAAAGCAAATCGCTGATTCCGTCATCTGATGCTGTCTTCTTTTCCTCTTTGGAGAGGGACGTGGGTTCGGCAAAGGCCGTAATACGGTTGGTCTGAGCCTTTTGTGTCAG
>OMSQ01000071.1 GCA_900313805.1 uncultured Prevotella sp.
CCGGGACATGTGGACTTCTCCTACGAGGTGTCGCGCTCCATAGCCGCCTGCGAGGGTGCACTGCTGGTAGTGGATGCCACACAGGGAGTGCAGGCACAGACCATCTCCAACCTGTACATGGCGATAGACCATAACCTGGAGATCATCCCAGTTATCAACAAGATAGACATGCCCAGCGCCATGCCCGACGAGGTGGAGGACGAGATAATAGACCTGATAGGCTGCAAGCGCGAGGAGATTATCCGTGCTTCGGGCAAGACGGGCGAGGGTGTGGAAGAGATACTGCGTGCCGTGGTGGAGCGCATCCCCCACCCCGAGGGCGACCCCGAGGCACCGCTTCAAGCACTGATATTCGACTCTGTGTTCAACTCCTTCCGTGGTATCATAGCCTATTTCAAGATACTCAACGGCACCCTGGCCAAGGGCGACAAGGTGAAGTTTTTCAACACGGGCATGGAGTATGACGCCGACGAGGTAGGTGTGCTCAAGATGGACATGATACCACGTCAGCGCATGACCACCGGCGAGGTGGGATATATCATCAGCGGCATAAAAGACGCGAAGGAGGTGAAGGTGGGCGACACCATCACCCACATACAACGGCCGTGCAGCGAAGCCATAGAGGGATTTCAGGAGGTGAAGCCCATGGTGTTTGCCGGCGTGTATCCCATAGACCCCACCGACTATGAGAACCTGCGTGCATCGCTTGAGAAGTTGCAGTTGAACGACGCCTCACTCTCCTTTACCCCTGAGTCGTCAGTGGCTCTGGGCTTTGGTTTCCGCTGCGGTTTCCTGGGTCTGCTCCACATGGAGATAATACAGGAGAGGCTGGACCGCGAGTTTGACATGGATGTCATCACCACAGTGCCCAACGTGTCGTATATGGTGTACGACAAGCAGGGAGGCGTGCGTGAGGTGCACAACCCCTCCGGACTGCCCGAGGTGACGATGATAGAACATATAGAGGAGCCTTATATCAAGGCATCCATCATCACGGCCGCCAATTACATCGGTCCGATAATGACCCTCTGTCTGGACAAGCGCGGTGAACTGATATCGCAGGAGTATGTGTCGGGCAACAGGGTGGAACTGAATTTCTACCTGCCCTTAGGCGAAATCGTGATAGATTTCTACGACAAGTTGAAGAGCATATCCAAGGGTTATGCCTCCTTCGACTATCACATCTCCGGTTTCCGTCCCTCACGTCTGGCCAAGCTCGACATACTGCTTAACGGCGAGCCTGTGGACGCACTCTCTACGCTGACCCATCAGGACAATGCCGTGACCTTCGGCAGGCGTATGTGCGAGAAGCTGAAGGAGCTGATACCCCGCCAGCAGTTCGACATAGCCATACAGGCGGCCATAGGTGCCAAGATAATAGCCCGTGAGACCGTGAAATGCGTGCGCAAGGACGTGACTGCCAAGTGCTACGGCGGCGACGTGAGCAGAAAGCGCAAGCTGTTGGAGAAGCAGAAGCGCGGAAAGAAGCGCATGAAGCAGATAGGCAATGTGGAAGTGCCGCAGAAAGCCTTCCTCGCCGTACTGAAGTTAGACTGATAAGAAAAACAACACCATAATCACCCTTTTTAAACCCCAAGCAACTATGAAAAAACCGGTTACCCCCCCACGCGACATAGCCCGCGAACTGGCAAGGAAATACAGTACGATGACACATGACGAACTGGATGTGCTGGAAAGCATTCTGGTGCCCATGAAGTTTGCCAAGGGCGAGAAGATACTGCGCGAGGGCGATATATGCAGGCACATATACCACATAGAGCGCGGACTGGTAAGGCAGTTTTACTACAAGCAGGAGAAGGAGATGACCGAGCATCTGGGCACCGACAATAGTATTGTGATGTGCATAGAGAGTCTGTTTCGCGAGGAACCCACCACCCTGCAGATGGAGGCTCTGGAGCCTACTATGATATACGCTCTGCCTAAGCAGCGGTTGGAAGAGGTGGCCCTGCACAATGTTAACATCCAGATACTGTACAGAAAGATACTGGAGGAATCGCTCATCCTCTCACAGGTGCATGCCGACCTGGTGCGCTTTGAGACGGCTCAGGACCGCTACAGGAAGATGTGCAAGCTGATGCCTCAGGTGATACTGCGTGCACCGTTGGTGTACATAGCCAATTACCTGCAGATGACGCCCGAGACCCTCTCGCGCGTGCGTGCAGCCACTTTGTTAGACTGATAAAGGGAGGAGATACGATGAGAAAAGCGATGACTGCTGTGGTGGCTCTGACGGCCGTGATGCTGACCGTGGGCTGTCAGGAAAAGCTGGAGGACCGTGCAGAGCGTGAGTGCAGGGAGCAGACGGAGAAGAACTGTCCCACGCCGGTGGAGAATTTCGCATCGATGGACAGCATGACCTTTGAGCGGTCTACGCATACCATTGTGCACCACTATTCGGTGTACGACCGTGCCGACGACAGTCTGGCCTTTGTGGGCAAGGAGGAGGAGATGCACCGCGAACTGGCAAAGGTTATGGCGAACACCACCGAGGGGCGTATATACAAGGATGCCGGCTACAACTACCGTTTCATCTACCGTTCGCACAAGGACCCGCAGCGCATACTCTACTCTACCGATATCACTCCGAAGGATTACAAATAGTTTTTTGTTATAGTCACCACAAAGACACAGAGGGCACGGAGAAAAAACTCCGTGCCCTCTGTATGTTTTCTGGTGAATGAATAACACCAAAATAATGGTTTATTCGGCGGGTTTCATGTTGGTGTAGACAGTCTGGACATCGTCGAACTCCTCGAGTTTCTCCACCATCTTGTCGATAGTCTCACGCTGTTCCTCGGTCACCTCCTTGAGGTCGTTGGGGATACGTGTGAACTCAGCTCCCGTTACCTCGAAGCCCTCACTCTCGAGATGCTTCTGTATCTCGCCGAAGCTCTTCGGGTCGCCGTAAATAGTGATTTCGCCAGTCTCCTCATCCTCATCGAACTCATCCTCCACACCATAGTCGATTAGGTCGAGAATCATCTCGTCCATGTCCATGCCGTCCTTCTTCTTGAAAGTGAACACACACTTGTGGTCGAAGAGGAACGAGAGCGAGCCCTGGTTGCCGAGGTTGCCACTGAACTTATTGAACACCGAGCGTACGTCGGCCACGGTGCGAGTAGTGTTGTCGGTGAGAGTGTCAACAAACACAGCGATGCCGTGAGGTCCGTATCCCTCATAAGTAACCTCCTTGTAGTCGCTCTGGTCCTTGCCCATAGCGTTTTTGATAGCCCTTTCGATATTGTCCTTGGGCATGTTCTCACGCTTGGCATTGGCGATAATAGCACGCAGAGTAGGATTGTTCTCTGGTTCCGGTCCGCCGGCCTTGACAGCGATAGCTATCTGTTTGCCTATCTTGGTAAACGTGCGGGCCATGTGTCCCCATCTCTTCAGTTTTGTCGCTTTGCGATATTCAAATGCTCTTCCCATATTAGTATGTTATATTTTGTTATTATCTCAGTTCAGCACCCAGTTGTTTCTTCACGTTGGCGATGATTTTCTGCATGATAGCATCTATCTGCTTGTCGGCCAGTGTGCGCTGCTCGTCTTGGAGTATGAAGTTGACGGCATAGCTCTTCTTGCCCTTAGGCAGTTTGTCGCCCTCGTACACATCGAAGAGAGCCACGCTGCGCAGCAGTTTCTTCTCCGACTGTCTGGCTACCTCAGCCACCTGTTCGAATGTAACATTCTCGTCAAGAAGCAGAGCGAGGTCGCGACTCACTGCGGGGAATTTAGAGAGTTCCGTGAACTTCACCTTTGCCTTACGCACCTGCTTCATGAGTTGCGTCCAGTTGATTTCGGCATAGTACACCGGTCGTTCTATACCGGCTGCTTTCAGCAGAGCCTGACTCACCACACCCATGACGATGAGCGGTTGTCCTGCCCTGGTCACCATCTCCGTGGCAGCAGCAAACACGTCGCTGTCGGCCTCGCGTCGCTGCACGGCACCTGCGGGCAGTCCCACGCGTGCCATGATATTCTCCACATACGCCTTGAGCTCATAGAAAGAGCTGTCCTCGTCGGGATGAATCCAGCTGCCCTCTACCCTTTTGCCAGTGACCCACAGGCCCAGGAAGCACTCCTCGCGGTAAGCAGCCATGGGCTGATCGTCGTTCTGCTTGTCGGGATTGAAGAAATAGCAGTTGCCAAACTCGAAGAAGCGGAGATTGGGCTGTTTGCGGTTGGCATTATAAGCGATGCTTTCCAGTCCACCGAAGATGAGCGACTGCCTCATCACGTTGAGGTCACTGCTGAGCGGGTTCATGATATGCACCAGATGTTCAGCGGGATAGTCCTTCAGGTTCTGGTAGTAAGCAGAACGAGTGAGCGAATTGTTCATTATCTCATTGAATCCGCATCCCACCAGTTGCTCTGCCACCAGGTTCATGGTATGGTGTTTCTTGTCCTCCTCGCCCTTGATTACGAGCGAGCTCTTAAGCTGCTGAGGTATCTCCACATTGTTGTAACCATAGATGCGCAGAATATCCTCCACCACATCGCAGGGGCGCTGCACGTCTACGCGATATGCGGGCACTTGGAGTTTCAGACCCTTGTCGTCGCTCTCCAGCACCTTCATCTCGAGTGACGAGACGATGCTCTGTACCGTCTGCTGCGGAATATGTTTGCCTATGAGACTGTCCACATAGTCGTATGACAGGTCTACTATTGGGTCGGCAATGGGGTTAGGGTATTCATCGCATATCTCCATGGCCACCTGTCCGCCAGCGAGTTGGCAGCAGAGAATGGCAGCCTGTTTCAGGGCATAAATCACGCCGTTGGGGTCTATGCCGCGTTCGAAGCGGAACGAGGCGTCAGTGCTAAGAGCGTGGCGGCGAGCACTCTTCCTGATCCATGTGGGATGGAAGTAAGCGCTCTCGAGCACTACATTGGTAGTAGAGTCGTAGGTGCCGCTACCCTTGCCACCGAACACACCTGCTATACACATAGGCTCTTCCTCGTTGCAGATAGCCAGGTCGTGTGCGCCAAGAGTGTGAGTCTGTCCGTCGAGAGTGACGAAAGGCTTTCCTTCGTTCTCGTCCTTCACTATGATATGGTGGCCAGTGACCATGTCGGCATCGAAGCAGTGCAGCGGCTGTCCGTAAGCCATCATCACATAGTTTGTGATGTCGACTATGTTGTTGATGGGTCGTAGTCCGATGGTTGTGAGGCGAGTCTTCAGCCATTCCGGTGACTCTGTCACATGGCAGCCGGTGATGCTGACGCAGGCGTAGCGTCGGCAGGCCTCGCTATTTGCTATAGTGACGCGTATGGGCAAGTCGTGAGATGCCACGTGGAAGTCATCGCAAGATGGGCGGTGCAGTGAAGTCTTCAGTCCATTTTGCACCATCCATGCATAGAGGTCGCGTGCCACTCCCCAGTGTGAGAGTGCATCGGCACGGTTGGCGGTGATATCCACCTCAATCACCCAGTCGCTTTCCAGGTGGTAGTATTCAGCTGCGGGCATGCCCACCTGAGCATCCTCAGGCAGCACTATTATACCATCGTGAGAAGTGCCTACGCCAATCTCGTCCTCGGCACATATCATGCCGCACGACTCCACGCCGCGCAGTTTCGATTTCTTTATGACA
>OMSQ01000039.1 GCA_900313805.1 uncultured Prevotella sp.
CTCTGGTGATGACCAACGATAGAGAGGACAACGCCACCGAGCAGTGCGGCCACGATCTGGGGCACGCAGATAGTACCGTTGAACAGACCAAGGTATGCGCCCATGTGTCCGTAACCCTGCAGCGCATTGGTCACGAAGGTGAAAGGCATAGCGAGCATAGCAGCCCATGCGCAGCCTACGAGGAGGAATGGTATGTATTGCAGGTACTGGTCGTGGATGAAGGGCACCATGGCGAAGCCCACGGCTCCAATCAGAAGAGAGAGACCGTAAGCCACTTTAGTATTCTTGAACTGTGGCAGTATGGCAGCCCATATCACACTACCGATGGCTTGCACAGCGAAGAGCACACCCACCCAGTTGCCTGCCTCCTGGAAACCAGCCGACTTCGGGTCGGTAGTCTCCCAAACAGTCTCTGCAATAGCACCTGTGGTGTAGTTCCACATATAGAGGAATGCAGCCCAGCAGAAGAACTGCACCAGACCCACCTTCCAGAAAGTAGAAGGAGCCTTCTTCAAAAGCGCGAACCAATTAGCCTTATCTTCTTTTGCATCAGCATTTTGTACACCGTTGTATTGAGCGTACTCCTGTGGATTCCATTCCTTTACCTTGAGAGTGGTGTATATCACACAGAGAATGAGGATGGCAGCACCCACATAGAACGACCATATCACGCTGTCGGGCACCACACCAGCCTCTGCGATGTTCTGAACGCCGAGCCATGTGAAAATGAAGGGGAAGAGGAAGCCCACCACGCTACCTGAGTTGCAGAGGAAGCTCTGGATAGAATAGGCCTTTGCCTTCTGCTTCTCGTTCACCATGTCGCCCACGAGCATCTTGAACGGCTGCATGGCCATGTTGATACTCGTATCGAGGAACATGAGGGCTACAAGTCCGAAGATCATGGCAGCGCCTACGCTCAGTCCCAGCGAACCGGAGTTGGGCAACAGGCACATCACCAGCACTGCCACGAGCGCACCTACGAAGAGGTAGGGGATGCGACGACCGAAACGGGTCCAGGTGCGGTCAGAGAGAGTACCCACGATGGGCTGTACCAAAATACCCATGAGAGGCGGCAGAATCCAGAAATAACTGAGGTTATGAGGATCTGCGCCCAGAGTGGCGAAGATGCGGGAAATGTTTGCACTCTGCAGAGCATAGGCTATCTGCACTCCAAAGAACCCGAAACTCAGGTTCCACAACTTCCAAAAACTAAGATCTGGTTTTGTTTTCATAAGTTTTAAATATGTTAATATTTTTTATCTTGTTGTTCCACGTATTACCAGTCTGGTGCGTACTATACGCTTTTCTATTTTTTCCATCGGCATCTCGCCCTCCACTTTTGATACGAGTATGTCCACTGCCTCCTGTCCCACTTTCTCGCCTCTCTGTTCCACTGTAGTAAGCATTGGGTCGCATGCCACGGCACTCGGGCTGTTGGTAAACCCGCAAACAGACACATCTTCGGGCACTCTTAGCCCAAAACGCTTGGTGGCATAGAGTATGCCCTGGGCCGTCTCATCGTTGATGGCGAAGAAGGCATCAGGCCTCTCAGCAGCAGCCAGCAAGTCGGGAGTCAGAGTCTCTGCATCACGCCTGTTATCACAGTAGAACACCAGACTCTTATCGGGCTTCATACGGTTTTTCAGGAGGGCATCCCGATAGCCATTGTAACGGTTTTTCGAAATTTCCAGATTCATGGAAGCCCCATAGAACGCTATTCTTTTACACCCGGTCTCTATGAGATGTGATGTGGCAAGGAAGGCACCCATGTAGTCGTCCACCACCACCCTGCTGGCATTCACACCCGTACATATACGGTCATAGAAAACCAGTGGCACACCACAGTCGATGAGGTGTTTGAAATGATCATAATGCACCGTGTCCTTGGCTTGAGACACGATGACACCGCACACCTTATTTTCATAGAAGGACCTGCAAACCTCAACTTCACGCAGCGAGCTCTCATTGCTTTGCGCCACCATGATACGGTAGCCGTGAGCAGAGGCCTCACGTTCTATCCCGCTCAGAATGGAAGAAAAATAGAAGTGAGTAATCTCTGGTATTATCACCCCGATAATCTTGAGCGGTTTTAGTTTGCTGTTGCGCAGAGTCTCAGCTATCATGTTGGGAACGAAGTGGTGCTCTCGCGCGTACGTTTGTATCATTTCCCTCTTCGCCTGACTGATACGTGGACTGTCGCTCAGAGCACGCGACACAGTGGCCACAGACACTCCGAGTGCCTGCGCTATGTCTTTCATCGTGATGTGTCTTCGGTCAGTCATGGTTTAAATTAAACAAAAAGTTCAACGCAGAACTTCACCTTCATTAGGGATTGGTAGACGATGCAAAGTTACACAATTGCTCTGAATAAACCACATTTTAAAAACTTTTTTCACGACAAAGTGATAATGCAATCGTTTGCACGAATGAAAAGAAAAAAAATATCCCAAAAAAGTATGTTGCTTTCTAAAAAAGTCTTAACTTTGCGGAGTACTATGATGTGCCATCGTGAGACGGTATACGGTGCGACAAACAGAGTGTATTGAAGACAAAATGAAATTTACAATATCTACTATTAACGTTAACTAATAACTAAATGATGAAGCAGGTAAATTTGAGAATCCCCTTCCGGGTTCTTGGCCTCCTCATGGGGCTGTTCCTATCAGTCAGTGCCTTTGCACAGGAAATCACTGTGAATGGCAATGTTGTGGATGCTGCCGGCGAACCTATCATTGGAGCAACGGTGCGCGTAGCCGGCCAGGCCGGTGGCGTTGTGACCGACTTTGATGGTAATTTCCAGATTAAGGCGGCTCATGGTGCTACGCTCGAGGTATCCTACATTGGATATCAGACAGCAACTGTTACAGCGTCTGCTAATGTCAATGTGACACTTAGCGAGGACTCTGAAGTTTTGAACGAGGTGGTGGTTATCGGTTACGGTACGGTGAAGAAGACCGACCTGACTGGTGCCGTCAGTGCTTTGAAGCCCGACTCCAAGAACAAGGGTCTGGTGGTGAGCCCTCAGGAAATGATGAGCGGTAAGATTGCCGGTGTGAACGTGACCAGCGACGGTGGTACTCCTGGTGGTAGCTCTACCATCCGTATCCGTGGTGGTTCGTCACTGAACGCATCTAACACTCCTCTTGTTGTGATCGACGGTGTGGCAATGGACAACAACGGTGTGAAAGGTCTGGCCAACCCCCTCTCTATGGTTAACCCTCAGGACATTGAGTCGTTCAACGTGCTGAAGAGTGCTTCTGCCACCGCTATCTATGGTAGCCGTGGTTCTAACGGCGTTATCATCATCACCACCAAGAAGGGCCGCAAGGGTGCTGCTCCTTCTGTGAGCTATGCTGGTAACGTGAGCGTGGGTATCAAGAAAAAGACCATCGACGTGATGAGTGGCGACGAGTATCGCGCATTCATGGACCAGGCCTTTGCTGGTGCATCAAACCACGACGAAGTGATGGCTCTGCTCGGCAATGCCAACACCGACTGGCAGAAAGAAATCTACCGCGAGGCTATCAGCCACGACCACAACGTGACCGTATCTGGTTCTGTGGGCAAGGTTCTGCCTTATCGCGTATCTCTCGGCTATACCAACCAGCAGGGTATCCTGAAGACTTCAGACTTCCAGCGTTACACCGCTGCCCTGAACCTGAATCCCTCTCTGCTTGACGACCATCTGACCATCAACCTGAATGCCAAGGGCCTTTGGGCTAAGTCAGTTTATGCCGACACTGGTGCCATCAATGCCGCTGTGGCATTCGATCCCACTCAGCCCATCCGCACAGATGATCCTCGCTTCGCCAACTTCGCAGGTTACTGGGGATGGCTCGGCAATGGTAGTTCTTTCAACGACGACAGCTGGCCTTACACTATCAACCATCTGGCTACCAAGAACCCTGTAGCCACTCTGGAACTTAAGAACGACCGCGCCATCAGCCGTTCGTTCATCGGCAGTGCCGAGATCGACTATAAGATTCATGGTTTCGAGGACCTGCGTCTGCACGCCACACTTGGTGCCGACATCTCTAAGGGTAAGCAGTGGACCGATCAGGACGGCTGCAACCAGAATACTCCTTACTACGGCTCTCATGGATGGGAAACCATCGTGAAGCGTAACTTCCTGCTCTCTGCATACGCTCAGTACTATCATGACTTCGAGGATGCTGCAAAGAATCACTTCGACCTGATGGCTGGTTATGAGTGGGCACACAACTGGCGCACTCTGCACAACAACTGGTGGAGCCTGTATCCCGAGACCAACAACGACCCCGCTCTCGCAGGTACCAAGAGAAACGAGACCACATACTGGTACAAGACCGAGAACTATCTGGTATCTTTCTTCGGCCGTGCCAACTGGAGCCTGATGGACCGCTACTACCTCACCTTCACCCTGCGTGACGACGGTAGCTCTCGCTTCAAGGACCACTGGGCAGTATTCCCCGCTGTGGCTTTCGCATGGAAGATCAAGGACGAGAAGAAATGGCAGGATATCAAGTGGCTGAGCGACCTGAAGCTCCGTCTCGACTGGGGTATGACCGGTCAGCAGGATGGTATCGGCGACTACAACTACTTCGCAGTGTACAGAGTGAACACCGGCGTGCCCGGATCGTTCTATGACATCATCGGCGACGGCACCTTCGCACGTCCCGAGGCATACGACCCCAACCTGAAGTGGGAGACCACCACTACATATAATATAGGTGTGGACTGGGGACTGTTCAACAACCGCCTCACAGGTAGCGTGGAATGGTACTATCGTAAGACTTCTGACCTGCTCAACACAGCTTACACCGCTGCTGGTAGCAACTTCAGAAACATGGTGACCACCAATATCGGTTCTCTGTACAACACTGGTGTGGAGTTCAACATGAACTGGAAGGCCCTCCAGGCTAAGGACTGGTACTGGACCATCGACTACAACTTCACTGCCAACAAGAACCGCATCACCAAGTTGCTTGACAACGATCCCGACTATAAGGTTTACACTGGCGGCATTAGTGCCGGTACAGGTGGTACCATCCAGGCTCACGCCGTAGGTCACACCGCAGGTTCATTCTATGTGTACCAGCAGGTTTACGATGCAGACGGCATGCCTATCGAGGGTCAGGTAGTAGACCGCAACGGTGACGGCCAGATCTCTGAGGACGACCAGTACTTCTACAAGAGCCCCGTTGCTCCTGTTACCATGGGTCTGTCTTCTCGTCTGGAGTACAAGAACTGGGACCTCGGCTTCTCACTCCGCGCCAGCATCGGCAACTACGTTTACAACGACTTCATGGCAGGTAACAGTAACCTCTCTTCCAACAGCGTATATCTGAACGGCTACGCATCAAACCGTCCCATCTACGTTCTGCCTTACGGCTGGAATACCTACGATGTGACTGCTACTCACTCTGACCGTTGGGTACAGAACGCTTCCTTCCTGAAGATGGACAACGTGACTCTGGGTTACAGCTTCAACAACATATTCAAGGTGGGCAACTACCACGGTCTCTCCGGCCGTATCTACGGTTCTGTGACCAACGTGTTCTGCATCACCAAGTACAAGGGCATCGATCCCGAGGTGTTCGGTGGTATCGACAATGGTGTATATCCTCGTCCTATCACCTTCCAGCTGGGTGTGAACCTGAATTTTTAAACCTAATTTAATATAGACAAAAGTCATGAAAAGATATATCAAAAGTTTGATTCCTGCAGCCGCCCTGTTGGTGTCTTTTGGAACAACATCTTGCACTGGCGACCTCGACGTGACTCCCATCGACCCCAACTTTGTTGAGGTTACTCCTGAGGCACTGTTCACCAAGTGCTATGCTACTATGGCTGCCGCCGGTAACGGTGGTGCTGACGGCGATAGCGATGTAGACGGTATCGATGGCGGTACCTCCGGCTACTATCGTCAGATGTGGAACGCTCAGGTGCTGACCTCCGACGAGGCTGTCTGCGGCTGGGGTGACGAGGGTATTCCCGAGTACAGCCGTGCCACCTTCGATGCTTCTCATCCTATGCTCCGCGGTTACTACTATCGTCTGTACACCGCTATAGCATTCTGCAACCAGTACTTGCAGGACTATAGTGATTACGATGCTACCATGACCGCAGAGATCCGTTTCCTGCGTGCCTTCCACTACTACAACCTGCTCGATGGTTGGGGCAATGTGCCCATGGCTACCTCTGTGTCTTCTGTGAAGCCCAGTCAGGCCAGCCGTCAGGAAGTGTTTGACTTTGTTCAGAAAGAGCTCCTCGAACTGGAGCCCAACCTCTCTGAGGCCAAAGCCAAGAACAGCAGCGATGCCAACTACGGCCGCGTGGACAAGGCTGCCGCCTGGATGCTCCTCGCTCGTCTGTATCTGAATGCCAAGGTATACACTGGTGTCGAAATGAACGACAAAGCTGCCGAGTATGCCAAGAAGGTGATTGATTCCAGCTACAAACTGAACACTCAGGGTGTAGGCGTTTGGACTGCATATCAGATGCTGTTCATGGGCAACAACGGTGAGACTGAAGCTGCCAAGGAGATTGTATGGCCCTTGCTGCAGGATGGTCAGCGCACCACCTCTTGGGGTACCTCTCTGTTCCTTATAGCATCTACTTTCGATGGTGACATGCACGAGAATCCCAATGACGAAGGAGCCACCAACAACTGTGGTTCACAGCAGTGGGGTGGTAACCGTGCTACCAGTCAGCTGGTTGAGAAGTTCATCACTGACGCTCCTACCGGCCTTCGCGGCTTTGAGATGCGTCAGGTGGCTGGCGACGACCGTGCCATGTTCAACAGCGTAGGTCGCGACTTGTACAACGAAGAAGAAGGTGTGTTTAAGAGCGGCTACGCAGTAGCTAAGTTCAACAACTTCTACTCCGACGGAAGTGTTGCCCACGATGCTACTCATCCCGACATGGACTGCCCCGTATTCCGCGTGGGCGAGGCTTATCTCATCTATGCAGAGGCTCTGACACGTGCTGCCGGTGGCAATGGCCCCAGCGCAGCTGTTGATGCCATCAACAAGCTCCGTCTGCGTGCTCACGCCTCTACTGTTTCAAAGGTTGACCTGAACTTCCTCTGCGATGAGTGGAGCCGCGAAATGTACTTCGAGGCTGTGCGCCGTAGCACTCTTATCCGCTTCAACCGCTTTGCCGGTGAGGTGAACTACAACTGGGACTGGAAGGGTGGCACAAAGGCCGGCCGTAACCTGCCTGAATACCGCAACCTCTTTGCTATCCCGACAACCGACCTGACTGCCAACAACAATCTGGTTCAGAACCCGGGTTACTAATCCAAAGCGCATCATTAAATGATTAATGCAACAAGAATTATGAAAAAGATAATCAAATCAACTTTGCTGGTGCTTTGCAGCGTGGGTTTGCTGACCGCTTGCTCTGACGACAACGACCACAATCCCGTACTGCAGTTGCCCACTACGTTTCATCTGAACACACCGGCATACAGCCAGACAGACATTGATCTGGCCACATCTACCGGTATACATTTCACATGGTCACAGCCCGACTACGGACTCCCCGTGGCTGCTGAGTATCAGTTGGAAGTGTCTCCCACTGGCGACTTCGACGGTCCTGAACTGAGCGAAGTAGAAGAGGGACAGGAAACTTCTGCTACACACGCCGTTCTCGATACTTACTACAGTATTCCTGAAGGCGACATGCTGGCTAACAAGCTCTCTGATGCCATCAACAAGATCATGGGCTGGAGCGAGGAAAATCCTGCACCCGACGTGCAGACCGTGTACGTTCGTGCTATTGCCAGCACAAAGGGTGCCGAGCCAATCTATTCAAACGCTGTAACTATCAATGTGATACCCAGTCTGGTATTCGTTCCTTCTTACGCTCATGAGATTTATGAGATTGGTAACGAGAGTAGTTGGGGCACCGCTTACAAGATGGTAAGCTTCAACGACGATGGTATCTATCGTTCTTACAACTGGCTGGATGGCGGCTTCAAGTTCCGTCCGAACGAGGGCAACTGGGATGGCGACTTCGGTCAGGATCCTAACGGTGCTTACGGCGACCTCGTCACCGATGGTGAGGAAGACTGTAACAAGGCTGACGGTGCCTTCCCAGATAACGCGAAACCTGCTGGCTTCTATCAGATCAACGTTGACATGACCACCATGACATGGAACATCGTAGAAGTGACCAACATCAGTATGATTGGCGGCTTCAACGGCTGGGGTGATGACGTAGACCTGACATGGGATGCTGACGAGAAGTGCTGGGTAGGCGAAGTGACCTTCGAACAGGATACCGAGTTCAAGTTCCGCATGAACCACGACTGGAGCTGCAGCTTCGGTACCGCTACTGGCAACCGCAGCGACTACTCTAGCCTGAGTGAGTTCACCAGTGACAACAACCTGACTGCCGAGGCTGGCACATACAGTGTGAAGCTGTGGCTGAGCACCGATGGCGAGCATAAGGCTGAACTGACCAAGAAGTAAATATCCGTACCAAGGGGCGGGGCCATCCCGCTTCGCCCCTGGTATAACTTCCTAAACAAACAAATTAATATTACGACAGAAACATGAAAAAGATATTATATCTGATTGGCGTGGTGCTCTTTGCTGCCAGTTGTACTGACAAATACGAAGAGTGGACCGGCACTCCCATCACCAATCCTGAGGAGGAAGCCAAGGCTGTGATATTCTCTCCGGGTCAGGCAGATCCTATCGACTATGCCAACATAGAGAATCCCGAAGAGGAACAAGTGCAACTCTTCGTGCCCAC
>OMSQ01000089.1 GCA_900313805.1 uncultured Prevotella sp.
GTGAGCATGTTGCCGTTTTCTGAATCTATCTCGGCAAAGGCGTTCTCATCCCAGGCACCGCTTAGCATGTGTACACCGCGTTCATCTGCACCCAGATCCACGAGTGTGGGCGCTGCATCACTTATCTTGTGGGTGCCATACACCTCAAACTCCCAGATGCTGTAGCCCCATACGTTATTGCGCTTCACACCCTGCATGCGCACATAGCGGGCGGGTGTCTCGGCGAATGTCACCTCCTCGTTGGCAGGACTGTTCTCTATGGTAGTGATGGTCTGCCATGTGATGCCGTCGGTAGAGGCCTGCAACAGGTATTTAGTGGCTCTGGCTGCCTCCCAGTACACCTTCACACGGTTTATGCCGTAGATGGCCTGCAGGTCCACCGTCAGACTCTCGTCATCGTTCACGGCACTGCCCCAGCGGGTTGACATATTGCCGTCTGTGGCCTTGTCACCGTCCATCTGGTCGTTCTCTTTTGATGTGGCCACGGTGGGCTTGTTGAGTGCCAGGTTGATGTCGGCATAGTCGCGACACTCCACGTATATGGTGTCGCTCACCGTGCCTGTGGTGGCTATCACGGCATAGTTGCCCGAGTGGTTGATGGTGAGTGCAGCCTCTTTGCTGTCTATGTAACCGTCGGCTGTGTCGGTCATGTTCTTGCCGCTATATGTGCATACGCGCCATGCCAGCGTCTCTGGTGCTACGTTAATGGGTTCCTTAAACTGGTTCTTGCCCTCTACGGTCAGTGTGGTGCTTTCGCTCACTGCCACCTGAAGGGTGCGTGGCGACAGGGTCAGGTAACCAGTGAAGATAGCCTCCTCCACAGCCCAGCTCTTTGCCGCGCTCCATGTGCCTATGGTGGCGGTCACTGCGGCTCTGGGATAGATGGCAGGTGTGAACACTCCGTTGCTGGTCACCGTGCCATCGGTGGTGCTCCACACAGCGTTCACTTCCTTCCACTGCTTGCCCACGGTATAGCCACGGGCGTGCAGCTGTGTGCCCTCGTTTTGGCGCAGCACGTCGCGGTCGGCTGTCATCTGTATTCCCAGCAGGTCGTCGGCATTGGCATCGGCATACTGACCGAAGGCCTGCAGTTCGAATATGGATATGCCCCAGTCGGCATGGCCGCGTGTTATGCCGCGTACTCTCAGGTACCTGCCTCTCACGTCGCCCATGTCCACGGTATTCCATCCGCTGCCGCTGTTGTTTACTGTCTGCACAGTGGTCCACTGCGCACTGTCGTCGCTCACCTCCACTGCATACTTGCTGGCGTAGGCTGTCTCCCACAGTATGCGCACCTGGTAGAGCAGCACGTCCTTTCCTAAGTCTACGGTCAGCCACTGCCCGTCGGTCATCTTGCTGCCCCAGCGGGTGGTCTCGTCACCGTCCACGGCCTTGTCGCCACCCATGGAATAATCGTTCTCGTTGCCAGAGGTGGTGGTGCTGCAGTGCAGGGCCAGGTTGGGCATGAGCAGTGTGGTACGTGGATCTTCTTCTTCTGGCACATCTCTTGTTATTGCCGTGTTGTCCAGGCTCTCATATCCGCTCACCTTCAGTCTTCTGGCGGGCACACTGCTCAGTGTATAGCCGTCGCTGAAGCGTACATCTATATCCTGATCGGTGGGGTTATACGCCATGTAGGTCTTCACACCGTTTTTCTCATACACGCGGGCGGTGGGCACCGATGCGGTGATGCTCCAGTTCAAGTCGCCATAGGTCAGGTGTGAGTGTGTCACGAAGTAGGTGATGCCATTGGTGTCGTAGCTCTTGCACTCTGGTTCCCCGGCATCCCAGCACATGTCAAAGATACGTGCCGCCTCGGCAGGGTCTGAACGCTGCAGGTAGCTCAGGGCTACATTACCCCAGCCGCCACTGTCACCAAGGTATCCGGCATCAGGCCAGCCGTGGTCGCCTCGGTCGCTCTGCAACCACCCTCCTATACGGCGGTCCTTCCACATGCGGGCATAGTCCCATGCAGCAAACTCCTTGTCTTCCGAAAGGTAGTCGAGGGCAGGTGAGATGGGCATCCACTGTATGCCCTGCATGAAGATGGCGTCATAGCCGAAGTAGGTCCACCATCCCACACCATGACAGGTGAGGTTGGAGTTGTAGGGCAGGGGGGCTCCCCAGGTGGTCACACCATCAGTGGTGCTGTTTTCGCGAAATAGGTCGTAGCGTATGTTGTACTCGTCGCTGCTCTCTGCACTGTGGAAGGTGTTCATGTCTCTCCCTGGTTCGCTGTGGCGGTCAAACCAGTATTCAGCAGTGCCGCGGGCCTCGCTCAGCCAGCCGAAGATGCCGGCATCGCGCATCTCGTCGTTCTGTAGAGCCACACCTAGCAGATACAGACCACCCCAGCCCTGCATGGCCTCCGACGATGACTCCTGGCCGTTGCCATTGTCATCACCCATACCTCCGGCAAAGGAGTGACCGGCCCAGGGGTCGAAGGTGCGGAAGAATGGGAAGCGACCATCCTCATGGTCCCAGTTGGCATAGTCCTTGGCTATGAGGGTGAGTATCTCACCGTAGTTGTTGCGGAAGTCATCGTCTACCATCGCGAGAAGTGCCGCAGCGTATGTGAAATAGCCGTAGTGGAAATGGTGGTCGTTGAAGGTCTCTGAGTCGTAACTGGTGCTGTAGCCCACCATGGCTCCCCAGCGGTCGTAGCGGGCGAAGAAATAATTTGTTTCGCCAGGGGTGAACGTGAGCCAGTTGACCAGTGCCTCTTTCAGTTTGCCTCTACATTCTTCAAACAGTTCTTTCTCGCCCATCTCGCGTGCGAACATCATGTTGAGTGCCATCTGTGTCAGCCCCTTGCCGCCCCAATAGGTGTCGGCACCAAAGGTGCCCTTGGCGGTGTAGCTCTCCAGCATGGTGCGCATGCGCTCTTTCTGATATGCGTTCTGCTGACTGTTGTTCTCGCGGGGCACGGCGTAGTAGGGCAGCATGCCGTAGAAGCGGTAGTCTACCTCAAAACTGTTGCCTGCCGCCATCTTCAGTTTTCCGTGGGGCGTGGCGTAGGTCATGCCGGTCAAGGGCAGTTTGCTGTCGCAGCCCGTGTCGCGGTACTGGTGGGGCAGGAAGCCTTGCAGTACCGGCCATTCTGTACTGGCGGTGCTCACCTCTTCGTCGCCTGGCATTCCGGCTCCTTTGAGCAGGTTTTCCGCAGCTACATCCCAACGGGTGTGCATCACTCCCTGTGCAGAGTCATACTGCCATGTCACCTTGGTGCTGCGCGGCACATTGTACGCCTCGTTTGCCATAGTAGCCAGTTGACTGATATCTTGTATCAGTGCTACCACCACATACTGACTGCTGCCGAAGAAGTCGGCTGTCACAGTGCTACCGTCTATGGTTATGGTGCTGTGTTCTGGCAGATAGATACCATAGAGGTCGTTGCCCTGGCGCATGGCAAATCGGCTCACGTCGCTCACCTTGCCGTTGAGTACGTTGCCCTGGTCATTGAGCACCTGCGGGTTGTGATAGTCGGTGAGTCGCTGGTACGACTGTGATATGCTTATCTGAGGCACCACATTCTTCATCTCCACCCATGTGAAGGGCATGCCGTGCACCATCGTAACGTACATCTGCTTGTTACCATCGCGCATGGCAAACTGCACGTCCCAGTCATGCCAGTGCTCGGCCACGGCACTCTCAGGTGCAAACCCTATGCCCTTGACGCTCACTGTGGTGTTTGAGCGCATCTCCGTGCCGTTCTCCATCCACTGTGATGGCCACTGTACGTCCACTCCATAGCGTTGTGCCTGCACAAACTGCGGATACGACCACATACGTCCGGAATAGGGCTGGGTGATGAGGTTGGTCCACCAGTCATTGGTGGGGATGGGCTGTCCTGCGCGCTCGTGCAGGTACAATGTACGATACTGCATATACTTGCTTTGGTCGCCCTGGAAACCCCAGTCACCGGGTACGTGATAATCCGAACGACAGATGCTCAACGGGGTATAGGAGGCATAACTGCCCTTGCCAACTGTCACTACCTCTTGGGCATTAAGGGTGATAACTGTGGCGGCAGCCAACAGCATGCCCGAGGCTCTTCTTTTTATTGCTTTCATCGGTTGGTAATTTGATTACATTGATTTCGTATGCAAAGTTAGTGTGACTCCATGATACACTCCAAAAAAAATACCTCACAAAATACTCACTTTTCGGTTTTTCTTGTGATAAGTGTCATTACGAGTGGTATACTAAAGGACACAAAAAAGGCGCTCATTCACATGAACGCCTTCCCCTTTAAAACCGTTGCAATATTAACTTAAACATGATAAAACTACTAACATTCAAAACTTACCTAAAACATTATATCTTGCAAAATGAAATTTCTAAATGATAAAGCCGATCCGCTGATTGACGATGCAAAGATAGTATCAAAACTGCTCACACAACAAATATATAGGTACACTAAAACCTCACTTTTGGTTTGAAAACTACCTCAAAACGGAGCGATTTTCTATATTTTCCACTACTTTATTCTATATTGCCATCTTTGGAAATCCCGCTGTTTATCGTACTTTTGCCGTTATCTGACCCTTTTTTATCCACTTTTTCACTCATATACCATTACCACACACTTTTTTACTTCTAAAACCATGAAAAAACCCCTCACTCTGTGGTTGGAGTGAGGGGAAATATAGATGCTTTTAAAGCGTTAGAAGCGGTCGGGACGGAAAGGTTTCTCTACTTCTTCCCATACATTGAAGCCGTTGGCTCCGGCGGGACTTGTAGCGTCTTCATCGCTCACTGTAACTTCTATATCGTCGCCAAGGTTTATCTTGACACTGCCTGCCATCAATGGCTCTTCGTCTGTCAGCGCGGTGCTCTTGAGCATTGGTGAAATATATGTCTTTTTCATAAACGTTGTTTTTCTTTGGTTATATTTATTTCACTACCACTTTCTTGCCGTTCACCACATACACACCTGCGGGCAGCGACATTATGCTGTCTGCATTCTGGCGTACCACGCGTCCGTCAATGCTGTACACGTTGAATAGGGTGGGTATGAGCTGCTCCATCTGCTCTATGCCTGTCACACCATCGAAGATCACGCTGATGTTGGCGGCACTGCTGACACCGCTCAGGTATCCGCGCCATGCAGGCATGTCGTATGAGTTCTTGGCAAAGTCGGGCTTTGCCTTATTTCCGTTGAGCACGTATGCATCGCCCAGGTCTTCCTTGGCTACCTTGGTGAAGGTGCCCTTGAAGGCCATGGTCTGGTCGGCAGACCAGTTGATGGTCACCTCATTGCCGCGCAGCCAGAAGGCGGCAGCACGGGCGAAGTAGATAATATAGGCTTTGCCTGCCTGCATCTCCGTCACCTTGCTGAACTGCAGGGTGGTGTTCTCACCCACTGTTTCCGAACCGGTCATCTCCCATGCATCGATACCGCCGTCTACCTCACAATCGAAGGGTGCTATAGTGGTGGCATATACGCCGGCACCGTCATGGTAGCGATCCTTAACCACTGCGTGGGGCTTCAGAGGAGTGATGTTGGTGTTCACGCTGTAGTCCTTGCCGTTGGCTGTCTGAGTGTCATTCTCTGTAAATACGATGTTGTAGCCCTCGTACAGACCATCTGTCTGGTTCCATACCACACGGTTTTTGGCCACGTTCTGTGTGGCATTAGTGATGATTAGTGCGTTGGGCATCACAGTTGTAATCTCACCCTCTACGGTGCCAATCACACCGCTCACGTCGTATGCCAGAGCCTTCTGTTCTGCATCGATAGCGGCAAAATCCTCAGCACTCCATACGCCCTGCAGTACTACGGCGTTGGTGGTGGCATCCACTTCCTTAACGCTCAGTTCGGTGGGCTCGGTACCGCCTTCACCCTTCCAGTAGTACACATTGTCCACATAGAGAATGTCGTTGCCATTACCGCCGTCTATCTTCAACTGGAATGACGTGTAGTTGGCGTAGTCAAGTCCGAATGTGCTCAGAGGTATGTCTATGCTGTTCCATTCCTTCACGTTGAGTGTGCCCACAGAAGTGGATTTCTCTGTGGGTGTGCCCCCGCGCATGATGGGTGTGATGCCCAGGTTCATGGCCTGCATAGGCAGCACGTCAATGTGCAGGTACTGCATGTCCTTCAGGTCGAGGTCGTTGCTGAAGTAGTCGAAGCCCATGTAGTTGTAGTCGATCAGATACAGCATTTCGTTACCTTCGATGCTGGTACGACTCATCTGAGTGGACTGTCCCCATCCGCCGATATTCCATGTGGTGGCGGCTGTGTAACTGTCGCTGTATATGCTTATCACGTCTGCTGCATCCTTTGTGGGCACGGGTGCTGCGGTGAGCACAAATGCTTCACCCTGAGTGGTGGCTTCTACTGTGGCGGCGTCAGAGCGGTTGCCCTTGTCGTCGATAGCCACTATGCTGAAGTGGTATGTGGTGCCGCCTATGAGACCGTTGATGGTCACGTCGGTAGCCTGGCCGGCCTTGTTGCCTTCCAGTGCATAGATGGTGGCGGGCTTGTCTTCGGCGCTTATCTCGTATGCCAGATACTTGGCGCTGTTGTCATTACCAGTGATGCTCAGTACCACGCTCTCCTCACCTGCGCTGCCGAGTGAGGCTGTCACTGTGGGCTTCTGGGTGTCGGCAGTGGGGGAGCCGGAGCCGTAAACGGCAAAGTTGAACAGTTTCACGCTCCACTGTGTGGCGGCCTTTGTGCTCACGAAACGTACGTAGCGGGCCTGCACGTTGCCGGTATAGGTCTCTGTGTGTGCATTTATACCAGTGCGACCTCCTGTGTAGGCGGCTTCACCAAACACGCCATCCTCAGCTGCAAAGGCCAGGGTAAAGTTCTCCGAGCAGGCACCCTCGAAGGTCATCTGTACCTCGTTTACATCATACAAGCCACCCAGGTCCACTATGAAACCAACGGTGTAGGTGCGCGAAGCCTCATCGGCACCAGTCTCGCCTTTGATGAGCGACCATTCGCTGCCCGTAGTATTGTTGTCGAAAGCTCCCTCCATGGATGTGGCATCATATTTCTCGCCTATGCCATACACACGATATCTGCAGTTGGTCAGCAGATCCAGTTTCTGAGCTGCCAAAACAGTCACCTCTATGGCATTTGAGGTCACACCGTCGGCCACGGCGGTGATGGTGGTGGTTCCTGCACCTACGGCGGTCAGCACATTGCCCTCGATGGTAGCCACGTTGGTATTGCTGCTGTTATAGGTCAGTGAGCTGGGTACTATGCTGCCGCCCATCTGGTCTGTGCATGTTGCATTCAGGGTGAGTGTGCCACCCAGGGTGAGGGGCTGCTGACCAGTGGCGGTCAGTGCCACATTGGTCACTACAGGAGCCTCGGTCACGTTGTACACCTCAAACTCCCAGAAACTATAGCCGTAAGGTGTGCCACGCTGTGTACCCTCGAAGAGTACGTAGCGTCCCTGTACGGTGTTGTCTGCACGATAAACTTCTGTTGCGGGGAATGCAGTCAGTGACTGATTGGAAACAGTGATTGCGACCGTACCGCCACTCAGCCATCCTTCATCATCGATGGTGTTACCCACCTTGATGGTGAAGTCCTTTGCATAAGCACCTTCCCAGATAATCTTGAAGGTGTTCATGTCTTGTTCAGAACCCAGGTCTACCTGCCATTTCTGCGGGTCTACACCATGTGCCGACTCCCAGCGGCTTCCGGTGTTGCCGTCATTGCCGAAGGAAGCTGTACCTGAAGTGGCAATGCTTGTCTTGTTCAGCGCCAGGTTGTCCTGTGCCATGCAGGTCAGCGTTGCCATGCAGGTCAAAAGAGTAAAAAGAATTTTTCTCATAATTTTTTTTTAGGTTTGGTTTGGTTATAAAGTTTGGTTTGTTGTTTCTTCCCGATTGAAGCGGTGTGTCAGTGTATGTACTGCTTGCTGCACCGTGTGCTACCGTCGTCCATCACCTGCTGCATGATGTACAGTCCCTTGCTGGGTTGCTGCACCTCTGCTCCGGCAGGGGTGTAATAACGAGTGCTCACCACACACCCTCGAGACTGTTCTACAGTCTGTATTCCGGTGGTGGTGGTCAGCTTCAGACGGTTTATGTACATGGTCTGCGTGCTACTGTTGTACACGTATAGCAGGTGTTTGCCTGCGGTCAGTGTTATCGGTATGCTGCAGTCAGTCCATACTCCGCCGGTAGAGGCTATCTGCTCGCGTGCTGCATAGTTATTTATGCGGTTCTAAGCAGATGTACACCTTGTTCTGAGCAGTCGACTTCATGTGCAGGGTCAGCTGATACTCGCCGTCCCACGGCACGTCTATCTGATATACGGTGTAGCCGCCGGTGGGGTAGCCCACTTGTAGTATCTCGTCGTTGCCGCTGTCGCTGTTGCGGCGCACCAGCACCGCCTGGTCGTTGAGCGAGGCGTCGATATAGTCCTTCGCACTTATCTTCTCGTCCACGCCATAGTATTTCTCCGTGTCGAAAGACGACATATAGGTGTAGACCAGACCCAGTTCGGAGAGCTCACTCTGGGAGTTATTGCTCTTGAAGATACTCTCGTATGGGAACTCGTTCTCGCCTCCTCCAGGGTTGGCCATGAACCACGCATAGCCTGCCACAAGGTCGCTCTTTTCCATATACTGCAACTTCTGGGTCATCTGAGTAATCTGGAAGTCGCGGGTCATACCCGAGCGGTAGGGGTACACATTCTCTTCCCATGAGCAAAACTCGGTGAGCATCATCTTGGGGAAGTGTCCGTGCTCGTTCTTGTAGTTATCTAAAAATGCCACCAGATTGGGGTATTTCGCCTTGTTCTCTTCGCGGTACAGGTCGTTCTCGCCGGCATCGGTGTAAAAGTAGCGGCTGCATATCCAGTCCACGTTCTCTGCCCAGTTCATATAGCAGTGCATGGCCAGGTAGTCAACCTTTGCGTTGGGCACCAGACGGAAGAACTCATCGTACCACTCCATAGGGCTCCATTTCCGTCCGCCCACGTTCTCTGCAGTGAAGTTGAGGGCAGGGGCCACTATCTCCAGTCCGTAGTCAGCAGCTATCTGCTCCACCTTGCTCCATGCGTTGGCTGCCGCCTGTGGTGTCATGTTGGCTTGTGAAGAGAAATTGGGCTCGTTGAAGGCCAACAGGTATTTAGCTCCAGGATGGGCGTTGAGCCAGGAACGCAGTTTGCTCTCGTTGTAAGCGCTGTTCCAGCACATCGGAGCGAAGTCCATGGACTCACTTGGTCCCAGATTAGTTGGGCTACCCGTTGGAGCCACGCCCCAGTTGTACAGCCAACTCACGCCAGGTGCCATCTTTGCTACTGTGGTGTTGGTCAGTGCCTGTGTCTTCTCGTCCCAGCACATGCCGCGCTTGGCGCTACGCTGTTGTGCGTAGCCGCTAAGCGTGGTCAGTGCCAGTGCCAGAGAGAATATGATATGCTTTCTCATCAATTTCATTTGAAAAGAGATTATCTTACCATCACCTTGCGCACCTGGTTGTTGTGTCGCACGATGTATATTCCAGGTTGTTTCATGTCGTTCACGCGCACGCCGCTGAGTGTCCAGATGCCGTCGGCACCAGTGTGCTTGGTGGCATTGGTGGTTACTTGCTCTATGCCGCTCACAGAGTTCTTGTCGCGCCAGAAGAATATCTGGTCGAGTTGTATTTCATCGTTCAGGTGACTGCCGCTCTGGAACCATACCAGGTTGCCGTGGTATGCCGACTGGCCGCCGTTGCTGCTGGGTAGCAGGTTGGGATACATGCCCTTGATTACCTTCCAGGGGATGTCGTAAGAGTACCACTCTCCGTCGCGCTCATAGTTGCCAATCACTGGAGAATCACCGTCGAAGGGTGCCGAACCGATAGTCATCTTTGCCTCGGCAAAGCAGATGCGGTGGTTGCAGTTGTCGGTGCCGCGCATGGCGAAATGCAGATACCAGTCGCCGTCTTCCAGCACGCTCAGGTCAGCACCATCCTGCTCCAGGAAGCCGCCACCCGACCACAGACCGTCGGTGCCGACACGCCAGTTGAGCCAGCCCTCGTTGTCGCCCAGCGAGTTGACGGTGGTGCCGCTCTGTGTGCCGGTCACGTAGCTGTTGCCGTTCCAGTTGTACAGGGTGTAGTAGCCGGCCAGGATGTTATCCTCGCCCTCACGGTCAATGGCACCGCCCGACACGTAGAAGTTGATGAAGTCCTTGCCATCGAAGTCGAAGGTCGACTCGCCGTTCACATCCAGACTCTTCGTGGTGTAGTCGCCCAGCGGGTTCACCTCGGGAGTGGTGCCATCGGCTGGACGCCAGAAGAACACATTGTCGAAACTGAACCAGCTGCCGCTGTAGTAGGTGGGCATGGTGTATATGCAGAGGGCATAGCCTTTGTAGGCGTTCAGAGGACCTGCATCGGCTGCACCAGCCTCGCCCCACAGCTTTCCGTAACGCTTCAGTTCTGCCACGGGTATGTCGAATGAGTACCACTCACCGTCGCGGTTGAAGTCACCCATCAGCGCATGAGTGCTGTATTCGCCCAGCACGATGGAAGCATCGTCGTCCTTGCTGCCCAGACGGAACATCACAGGCACGTGACCCACAGCAGCATCGCTGCGCACGCTGAAGTGCAGGTAGTAATTGTCGTCTATGACACTCAGGTCTTTCGGACCGGGGTTGAAGCCCATGCCGGCATCTGAAGAGAAACCCATGCCGTTCCAGCCCGGACCGATGATAGAGGCGTAGGAGGTGATGGGACCGGTGAACACGCCAGTGGAGTTGGTCACGTCATCGCTCTCAGTGCGACTCTTGAAGGTGCCATCCCATACGAAGAAGTTGCTCCTGCCACCCTGCATGGTGTAGTCGTGCTCCTCCTTGATGAGGTCACCGTCCTGGTATGTGCCTTCGCTGGTTAGTCCTTTCCACATGTCCTCAGTCATGCTCAGAGGTATGATTTCTGCACATTGGTTAACGTCAAACACGGCATTACCGTCCTCATCCAGGCTCTTGTATCCGTATTTGCCCAGTTCCACGTCTGTGGTGTAGGCGGGTACGGTCTTCGTCTTGCTCTTGTAGAAGAAGATATTGTCCATGCTTATCTCGGTGTCGGTCACACCGCCGCTCATTATAGCCCAAGCGTTGCCCTCAAAGGCATTGGGATTGTTGAAAATGGGGTCGGCCATCTCGCGCACCACCTTCATGGGTATGTCGAAGTAGTACCACTGGCCGTCGCGCTTGAAGTCGCCAATGGAGGCCAGTTTGCCGTCGCTTTCGCCGATGATGAACTGTGCATCGCCGATGAGTATGGTGTGCGAACTGTGCATCTCGGGGTCGTTGGCACGCAATGCGAAGTGCAGCCAGTAGTTGTCGTCGAGCATGGAGAGGTCTTTGCCGTTGCCGTTGCTTGAGGAAAAGCCCATACCCGACCAGCCTACTGTGGTCACGTAGTATGTGGTGTAGCCCTCTTCCCAACCGAAGGAGTTGATGCCGCCAGGATGTCCCTCTGAGGCGTAGGTGCCGTCCCACACATACATGAAGTTCTTCTGCTCGTCCACATTGTAGTTGGCCAGCACGGCATCGTTGGCAAGGAAATGGCCGGTCACGCCGTCGCTGGTGCTTATCAGTACCACGTCCTCGCAGTCGTCGAAGTCAAAGGTAGTCTCGCCGTCCTCGTCGAGGGCCTGTGATGCAAAGCCGCTGAGCACGGTCTTCTCATCGGGCTTGGTGGGCTCGTCTGGGGTGTCGGATATGTTGGTTACCTTCTCTCCGTCTTCATAGTACAGGTATTGTGCGTTGTCATCGTTTTCATCCTGATACACGCGCACCCAGTCTATCATCATCTTCTTCTCAGTGCCCTCGGGCAGAGCGGATATCTGCGAGGGGTTGTACAGACCGGTGTAGGTGCCTCCCACAGCCAGGTTGAACAGGAAATAGAAGGGCTTCTGGAAGTACTTGCCAGGGGCATAGTCGTCGTTAGACGCCTCTACGTCGCGCGAGAAATACATGGCGTTGGCCATAACGGAGGGGTTGTTCTCCTCCCACTGTTCCAAGGTTATGTCATAGTACATCTCCAGCACGTTGTCGTCCCAGTAGATGGTCACCAGGTGGTACTCATCGTTCTGGAACGGGGTGATGTTCTGGAATACCGACTGTGAGAACTCCTGCGAGTACTGCTGGTGTGCCTCGTTAGATGCGTTGGGTCCGTAGTGTATGGTGCCCGAGAAGTAGCGGTCCTGCCATCCAGCATACTTGCCGCCGGGGAGGGCATTGTAATGTCCCATTTCCACTATGTCTATCTCGCCGCAGCGGGGCCAGCCGTAGCGGTCTATGTCGTTGCCCATCATCCAGTAGGCTGGCCACAGTCCGTTGGCGGTATGCGGCATCTTGATGCGGGCCTGCATCAGTCCGTGCTTGAACACTGACTTCTTCTTTGAGTTCACTCGTCCAGATGTGAACTGCTTGCCCATATAGTTTTCGCGACGTGCGGTGATGACCAGGTTGCCATCCTCCACATTCACGTTCTCGCGACGGTAATACTGCAACTCCTGGTTGCCGCCGCCATCGCCGTTCACCTCTATGCTCCATGCGTCCTCGTCGAGAGCGCTACCGTTGAATTCATCGCTCCACACCAGTTTGAAACCTTCAGGCACATAGTCCTGTGCCAGGGTGGGGGAGTAGCAGGCCAGCACACATGCGGCCAACAGTGACAGTTTCTTCATCATTCTTTTAGATTGGTAATTAGGTTTACACGGGTTTCCTAGTTGATAAATTGAGGTATACAGGTTTTATCTCTTTACTACCTTCCTGCTGCCATTGGCGGTCTTCACTATGTACACGCCCGGGCGGTTCATCTCTGCACGGCGACCGCTGAGGTCGTACACCTGCTGCACTTGGCCTTCGGCTGCCATCTCGCTGATGCCGCTGGCTTCGGCGGGCTTGTAGAAGAAGAACGCATCCAGACCGATTACTGAACCCAGATTAGTGATGGTGTAGGTGTAGACGGGTGAACCTGGCTCCTGCTCGGTGCTGGTAGTAGAGGCTGTGCCGTTGTCAAATGCGAACTTGAAGAAGTTGTTATCGGTCTGCTGTTGAAGTTTCAAATTGGTGAACAGGGTCTTCAACTGGCTCACTTTTATCTCCACATACTGCCAACCGCCGTTCTTGGGCAGGGCACCCACCTTGGTATAACCGCTCAGACGGCTCTTGCTGCCGGCATAGAGCTTCACGGCATCGTTGTCACCGAATATCAGGGTCATGCCTGTGTTCTTGGTCACGGTGCTGCCGTCGTTGTCCATTATACCGAAGTGAAGAATATGGTCATCGGTCACCTGCGACAGGTCGAACTTCTGGGTTATGCTGCGGAAGCAGGCTGTACCGGCACCTCCCCAATAGCCTGTGGGTGTGATGCTGAAGCATGCGTCACCGCCCCATGAGTTCGTGTCGCCCTGGTCGGCATTGCATACGCTGAGGTTAGGATTTTCGCCCCAGTAGTCGCAGGTGCTTATCGCGCCATTGGGATCCAGATTCTGGTTGGAGAGCATCAGACCGTTGCTCTCAATAGAAGAAATGAAAGCAGAGGGTGCGTAGAATACTACGTAGTCGCTACCCTTGCTCACGTCGAAACCGCCGGCAGGGGCTGCCTCACTATACTGTGCAAAACTGTTGGCGGCACAGAGTGCCATAACTGAGATAAGTAAATGTTTCTTCATATAGGTTGTGTTTTAATGATTTTCTTTTGGTAAAGGCGGCATCGTATATAACTGCCGCAGACTAAGCATTTTTCCGTTGGCAAAAGTAGTGTATTATATAAATACAATCCAAATAAAATACTACACAAAAACCTCACTTTTTGAAATTTTATAATTATACCTGATAAACAGCATCTCACTGTCTATCAGGTATATAGCTATTTTGTAATCCACTTTTTCTACTGCAACTTCAGTTTCATGATGGTCACATCGCTGCTATTTGCGCCCACCATGATGTCGAAGTCGCCTGTTTCGAGCACTTTTTCGCCCTTGTCGTTGTAGAATTTCAGCATGTCGGGTGTGATGGTGAAGCGCACCTGTCTGCTTGCCCCTGGCTCGAGGTGTATGCGTTCAAAAGCTTTCAACTCCTTCACGGGTCGGCTGATGCTGGCCACCTTGTCGCGTATGTACAACTGCACCACTTCATCACCAGCACGTTTGCCGCTGTTGGTCACTGTCACTGTGGCCTCCACCTGTCCGTCCTTCTGCATGGTAGCACTGCTAAGGGCAGCGCCGCTGTAGGTGAACTGGGTGTAACTCAGTCCGTAGCCGAAGGGGTAGAGGGGATCGTTGCGCACATCAAGGTAGTTGGACTGGTACTTGAAGAACTGTCTGGCACCCTCAGCCACCGGACGGCCAGTGTTCAGATGGTTATAGTAGAGGGGAGCCTGACCGGTGGTCTGCGGCATGCTCATGGTGAGGTGGCCGCTGGGGTTCTTGTCGCCGAACACCACGTCGCAGATGGCAGGTGCGGCCTCACTGCCCCCAAACCACACGTTGAGTATGGCTGGCAGGTTCTCGCTCTCCCATTTCAGCACAGTGGGACGGCCAGAGAAATTGAGCAGTACCACGGGTTTGCCCATTGCCGCGAGTTCACGTAGCAGTTCCATCTGCACGTCGGGCAGGGTCAGGTCACTGCGCGAGGCACATTCACCGCTCATGTCGGCACACTCGCCCATGGCACAAACAATCACGTCGGCCTGACGTGCTACCTTCAGCGCCTCCTCACGACCTTTGACATCGTCTATGCGGGGTATGGTCTTGCCAAACTCGGCCGCCACCTGCAACTTTTCGTCTGCCGTCAGGTTGCAACCCTGGGCATAGAGCAGTGTGCCCTCCTTGCCTATGGCCTCGGCCATGGCTTCACGCAGGGTGTTGTAGCGGTCGGGTGTCATGGCTACACACCAGGTGCCGGCCATGTTGCTGCGGGTGTCTGCCAGCGGACCGATGAGAGCAATCTTTTGGTTGCGCTTCAGCGGCAGTGTCTGGTTCTCGTTCTTCAGCAGTACGAAGGTCTCTGCGGCAATGTCGCGGGCAGTCTGACGGTTCTCCTTGGTGAAGATGTCACGACTGCGGCGCTTCTCGTTGCAGTACTTGTAGGGGTTTTTAAACAGTCCCAGCTTGTATTTAGCCTCGAGCACGCGTCGACAGGCCTGATCCACGGCCTCCATGCTCACCTTGCCCTCGTCTATACTCTTCTTCAGAGTGCCAAGGAAGCCCTGGGCGCACATGTCCATGTCAGTGCCGGCATTGAGTGCCTGGGCAGACGCCTCCTGCATGTCGGCGGCTGTGCCGTGGTTGAGTATCTCGCCTATTGACCCGTAGTCGGTCACCACCATACCATTGTAGCCCCACTGGCCGCGCAGCACTTCGGTGAGCAGCCAGCGGTTGGCGGTGGCGGGCACACCGTCCACCACGTTGAACGAACTCATCACCGTGCCCACGCCGGCCTCGGCACAGGCGCGATAGGGAGGCAGGTACTGGTTGTACATGCGTACGCGGCTCATGTCCACGGTGTTGTAGTCGCGACCACTCTCGCTGCCACCGTACAGGGCGTAGTGCTTCACGCAGGCCATGATGTTGTCTTCACGGCTGTAATCGCCCTGATAGCCGCGTACCATGGCCTTGCCTATCTCACCGCTCAGCCATGGGTCCTCGCCGTTGCCTTCGCTCACTCGTCCCCAGCGGGCATCTATGCAGATGTCCACCATAGGCGAGAAGGTCCAGTTAATGCCGTCGGCAGAGGCTTCGAGGGCAGCTATGCGCGCGCTGCGCTCCACAGCATCGAGGTCCCATGAACAGGAAAGAGCCAGGGGGATGGGGAAGATGGTCTCATAGCCGTGTATCACGTCCATACCCACGATGAGGGGTATGCCCAGCCGACTCTTCTCCACTGCTACCTGCTGCAAGGCCTTGATTTTGTCGGCTCCCTTGATGTTGAATATACCGCCCATCTTGCCGGCGGCAATGTCGCCTGCCACCTGATTGTTCATGGCAGCACCTGTGGTGATGTCACCTGCTACCATCAGGTTCAGCTGACCCAGTTTCTCTTCTAAGGTCATCCGTCCCATCAGGTCGTCGATGAAGCGTTTCATGTCGTCTTGTGCATGCGCTCCCACCATGGCGGCGCATACGCCGATGAGCATCAGCAGTCTTTTCATTTCAAAGTGAATTTAACGCGTTGTTTCAGATTGTCTGAGGCATTACCAACCAGAGCCTCGAAGTCGCCGGCCTCAGCTTTCCAACTCTTGCTCTGCTCGTCATAGAAACTCAGTGCACTGCTGTCTATGGTGAGACTCACCTGGCGGCTCTCGCCCGGCTGTAGCATCACCTTTTCAAAGGCCTTCAGTTCTTTGAATGGGCGGTCTACCGATGCCTTCACATCGTGTATGTACAGTTGCACCACTTCGGCACCAGCACGCTTACCAGTGTTCTTCACTGTTGCGGTAAAGGTGATTTTGTCATTCTGTCCCATCACTTTCTTGTCGGCAGTGAGTCCACTGATTTCAAAGGTGGTATAGCTCAGTCCGTGACCGAAGGCGTAGAGGGGACGGGTCTTGAAGTGTTCCACACCTCTATAGCCCACGTAGATGCCTTCCTTATACTCCTCGTCAATGATATCCTTGCTTGCACGCCATACGCCGGGGAAGGCATTCAGGCGGTGGGCACCCACGTCCTGCAAAGACACTGGCCAGGTGAAGGGCAGTTTGCCCGAGGGGTTCACGTCGCCGCTCAGCACGTCGGCCAGGGCCTCGCCTGCCTCGCTGCCAATGAACCAGCCCTGTACTATGGCTGCCACCTCCTTGTTCCATGGCATGGCCACTGGGTTGCCGGAGATGTTCACATACACCACGTTCTTGTTGGCCTTGGCCAGTGCGCTCACCAGGTCGTCCTGAGCATATGGCAGTCCATACTCCTTGCGGTCGTGACCTTCGCAGTCCTGATAGTCGCTCTTGTTCAGTCCACCGAAGATAACCACATAGTCGGCTTCACGTGCCTTGGCCACGGCATCATCGATGAGCTGTTTGGCTGTGCGGCTGTCGTTCAGGTCCTGACCGGTGGTCACACCGTTATAGTTGCCTGTCACGTCACCTACATAGCCGCGCTCATACTCTACATTGGCAAAGCGAGCACGCATGCCATTGAGGGGAGAGATTTCCTTCTGCACCTTGAGCGAAGAGGAACCGCCGCCTACGGTCATCATCTTTATGGCGTTCTCGCCAACGACGAGTATGCGGGCATCAGAGCGCAGAGGCAGGATCTGACGCTCATTCTTCAGCACCACGATACCCTCTCCGGCGATGGTGCGGGCGGCATCGTAATGACTCTCGCTACACATGCTGCCATAGCCGCGCTGGCGGTTCATGGTGGTGCGGTAGTAGAGGCGAAGTATGCGGCGCACCTTTTCGTTCAGTTCCTTGTCGGTGTACTTGCCCTCCTCCAATGCTTTCTTGTAGGGATTGGCCAGATAGTAGTTCTCGTAGGCGTTGGTGGCACCCATCGTCAGACCGTCGGTCCAGGTGCCAAACTCCATGTCGAGACCGTTCTTCACAGCCTGGTCGGTGTCGTGCACACCGCCCCAGTCGCTCACTACCACACCGTCAAAGGCCCAGTCGCCCTTGAGTATCTGGTTGAGCATGATGCTGTTGTGACAGTTGTGCTCGTTCTTGTACAGGTTGTACGCGCCCATGATGCCCCAGGTCTTGCCCTCCGTCACTGCGGCACGGAAGGCAGGCAGGTAGATCTCGTGCAGGGCACGATCGCTGATTACCACGTTTACCTGATGGCGGTATTCCTCATCATTGTTGAGTGCATAGTGTTTCACACAGGCTGCCACACCGTTCTCCTGCATGCCCTTGATGTAGGGCACCACCATGCGCGAGGCCAGATACGGGTCCTCACCCATGTATTCGAAGTTGCGTCCGCCCAGCGGGGTGCGCAGTATGTTCACGCCAGGACCCAGTATCATGTCCTTGCCGCGATACAGTGCCTCTTCGCCCAGGCTCTTGCCGTAGCGGTGAGCCAGTGAGGGGTTCCAGGTGGCTGTCAGACAGGTGAGGGCGGGGAAGGCTACACACGAGTCGTTGGTCTGGCCGGCCTGTTCCCATTCGTCCCACAGCACGTCGGGGCGCACACCGTGAGGACCATCGTCGGTCCAGAAGTCGGGAAAGCCCAGACGGGGCACGCCTGCAGCTGAGAATTTCGACTGTGCATGTATCACACGCAGTTTCTCGTCGCGCGTCATGCGGCTGAGAGCATCCTCTATGCGCTGCTCCACAGGCATGCTCTCATCCAGATACACTGGAGTCTGAGCGTTGGTGCTGAGTGCTGCCATGAGCAGGCATGTGCTCAATAGTATCTTCCTAAGATGTTTCATAAGGGTATTTGTCAATTGGTTTCTTACTAATTCATTTGTTCACCTTCAACCCCATGCTCTCTATGTAAGCCTTCTGAGGTGTGCAGTTTTCATAGCGGCATAGGCGGATGAAGTCTTTGAGCAGGGCGCGGGCCTTCTGCATGTCGGGACGCTCCTTGCGGATGTTCTCGTATGTGCTGCGGTCGGCCTCGGCAAAGGTTTCTACCAGTTCCCAGCCCTCGGGACGGGTGATGCCGTTGAAGCAGGAGTCGCTCATCTTCTTGTAGGGCCAGAAGGTGTAGCCGATGTTGTTGTCCTTCATCATCTTCACTATGTCGGCCTGCCACTCCATGGTGTTGTGTCCAGTCTCGCCCATGTACATAGGCAGTCCGGTGCGGTCTCTGAACTCAATGATGTTCTTAAACGCCTCGGCATGCGGCGAGCCACCGTAGCGGTGACAAGTGTACATTATCTTGTCGTCAAACTTCCAGTCAGTGAAGGGTTCGAAGTTGCCGTTCCACTGCGAACCGCCCAGCAGTATGATGTGGTTGCGGTCTACCTCACGTATGGCGGCTGTCGCACGCTTGTACAGGGGTTCCAGTAGCTTGTTTATCTCCTCCTTGTTGTCGAAGTAATGTGCTATAGGCTCGTTCATCAGTTCGTAGCCCAGTATCACGGGCTCGTCCTTATAGCGTTCGGCAATGTGCTTCCAGATGTCGCAGAAGAGTTGCTGACTGGTCTCGCTCTCAAACAGCCAGGGGTATCCGAAACTGTTGTCTATGTTGTCGCCTGTCTGTCCGCCTGGGCAGTCGTGCATGTCGAGTATCAGGAACAGACCGTACTTGCGGCACCATTTCACCACGTCGTCCACACGCTGGAAACCGTCCTGCGCCGAAGAGAGTCCCATGTAGTCCTCGTCGGTGAACGACTTGTAGTTGAACGGCAGGCGGATGGTGTTGGAACCTGTTGAGGCTATGAACTGTATGTCTGCCTCGGTGATGTAGTTGTCCTTGAACTCACGCCAGAACAGTGCCGCATCATCCGGACCCACCATCTCGCTCAGCATCTGGTCTATCATCCAGTAGCTGTTGCAGCGTTTGAAGCCAAACATATATCCCTCCGGGTTGAGCCAGTTGCCCAGATTTGTGCCTTGTATGTACAGGCGTTCGCCCTTTGGTGTCATCAGGTTGGTGCCATTGATGCTGACGAAGCGGTTCTTTGGCTTGCCTGCATTGACGGGCAGTGCCAAGAGTACCATCAGGAGGATGGCTGTCAGTGTTATTTTCCTCATGGCCTCAGTCTTTTTGGAACACACGTATGTAGTCTACTTCCATGGTCAATGGCAGTGCATTCTCGTCCACTCCGTTCATGCCGCCCCACGTGCCGCCCCAGGCCAGATTGATGATGGGGTAGAAGGCGTAGTGGAAGGGCCACTGGTTATGACCTGAGCCCATGGCTTTCTTGGTTACTGCCAACTGCACCTTGCCGTCTACGTATGTGGTGATGGCATCCGCGGTCCACTCCAGTGCGTAGGTGTGGTATGCCCCCTCGGCATCGGCTATGGTCATAGCGTGGGTTTTCTGTGTACCCTTGGTGTGGTTGTAGTCCTGGGTGTGTACCGACGATGTCACTTCGTTGGGCACGCAGCCCACCTCTTCCATGATGTCTATCTCGCCGCACATGGGCCATGGGTTGGTGTTCCAGTCGTTGCCCACTGGCATCATCCAGAAAGCAGGCCAGGTGCCCTTGCCAGCAGGCAGTTTGATGCGGGCTTCGAAGTAACCATACTCCCAGCCGCTGTTCACATGAGCATACACACGACCGGAGTACACCTTGCCGTCGTTGCCCTTGAAACAGTTGATGTTCAGGTGGCCGTCCACCAGTTCCGTGGTGTAGGTGCCGTCGATGGCTCCCTGGCGGTAGTTCTGCAGCTCGTTGTTCACCCAGCCGGAGTTCTTCACTTCATGAGTCCAGTCGCTGCTGTTGAGTTGGGTTCCCTCGTTAAATTCATCGTGCCATACCAGATGGTAGCCCTCAGGGGTGTTTATCGTGCGGTCCTCGGCGCTCGACTGTATCACGGTCACCTCTGCCGCGCTGTTGCCATCGCTCACTACCACGCTACCTGTACGGTTGCTCATGGCATCGTTCTGTGACACGGTGATTGTGAGGGTATTGCCGTTCTTGGCTGTGGTTATCCAACTCTCGTCGGTTGTGGCGTTCCAGTTGGTGCCTATCACGGTCACGGTCTTTGAGCCGCCTACTGAGGGCAGGTATATCTTGACGTCAGACACCTGCAGCGGAGCTGCCTGTGTAACGCTTACATTCATTCTTGATGTGCCGCACTTCACTATTACCGTGCCGTTACGGCTGCTTGTGTCGGTGTTCTTCTTCACCGTCACCGTCACTGTTCCCTCTTTGCTGGCAGAACCGGAGGTGGAGGTGCTGATCCAGTCGGAACCGCTCTCCACAAAGGCGGTCCATTCGCCCGAGGCTTTCACGTTCACTGTGAAGCTGCCACCGGCTGACGAAGCACTAATGTTGGTGGGCGATACGGTCAGGCTGCTTGTAGTTGGGGTGCCGCCACCGCCTCCACCGTTGTCACCGTCATCATCGCTGCCACAGGCACTCAGGGATATCACTCCGAGAAATAAAGGGATAAGCAGGAATTTCTTCATTATGTCTGAAAACATTAGGTGTTACTTAATTGGTATTGCTAATATATATCGAAGTTGAAATAAGGAAAAAAGGAGCCCCCTCCTCCAGAGGGAAGAGCGGGGCTCCATATTAGAGATGTGAAGTGCTATCAGTGTTTGATGACAGTCACGTTCTTGATGGTTATCACAGTACCTTCCTCAGCACCAGCGAAGTCGAACACGAACTTCATGTTGGGAGCATCCTCACCCTTGCTCAGGCTCACACCTTCGTAGCGTACTACGTAATTGCCAGCCTTGATGGGTATGCGGTCAGCGAAGAAGAAGTTTTCGTCGTTGTCGATCTGTGTGAACTTGAAGGTAGCACCGGGCAGGTTCTTTGTGGTGGTCACCTCGCAAGAGAAGTCTATCACGTCGTTGCCGCTGAAGGGGAGTGTTATATCCTTGTTTAATTCCCATTTGTACTGTGCGTGCCACTGCTCGTTCACTGTGATTGCAGGAATAGTAATCTGGTGGCTGCTACCCTCGTGTACACTCTTCAGGTCTTCAGGCTTTACACCCATGTCACCCCATCCGGCATCGCCAAACCAGCAGCCTTCTTCGAATGCGCCAGCTTCGTCTATTTGCTTCCACACGTTGTTCGGGTCGTCATAGTTGAACGGAATAGCCAGTTCCTCGGGAGCTTCAATCTCGTTCAGGTCGTGACGTATCAGACACAAGTTCTCAATGATTACTTCGGTCTCAGCCTCACCGCCGCCGAAGTCGAACACTATCATCAGGTTGTCGGTGTCTATACCGCTCAGTTCGCTGGCATAGAAGCATACGGGTTCGTTGGCCTCAGTAACTTTGAAGTCCTTGTCAAGCAGGATGTTGTTGTCTTCGTCATCCTGAGCGCATAGCTTTATCTTGAAGCCATTGTGCTTTTTGCTCATGGTCACGATTGCAGAGAAATCGTACTCGTATTCAGAAGAGGTCTGTATGCCGATGTTTTTGCATTTCAGCTGTCCCTGCCAGCGCTGTGAACCCATACCTTCGGGCAAAGTAATCTTTATCTCGCCGCCATTCACTGAAGGAACTGGTTGTGGGTCGAGTTTGTTCCAACCTTCATCGGCAAACCATGTTTCATTGTTGTTGAGAGGAGCACCGTTGAGCAGGTTGTTGGGATTGTTGCCATCGGGGTCGAAACCGCTGAATCCGTTCATCTTGGTCTTCTCAATGTTGATATTGAAGTCGATGGCACCATCGCTGATACCGTTGCGGTTCTTCACCTTGGCCTGTATCTGGTGCTCACCCTTCTTGCGCCAGTAGCGTGTGTACCTTGTCTGTCCAGAGTAGGTCTCGCCATCCACTATCCATACGGGAGTCACACCGGGTGCCTCCACGAAAGTCATTGTGGCAGTGTTGGTAGACTGATCTACCGACACGCTGAAGTTATCGGCATAGTCGGCGATAGAGGGGAGGTTGCCGTCAGCACCATCATAGCTCTCGGGCGAGCAAGCCGTCATGGTCAGTCCTGCGAAGAGGACGCCAGCCATATATTTAAATACGTTTTTCATATCGCTTGTGTGTATATGTGTTTATTTGTAATCGTTCTGCTTCAAGGCGGGGTCAGAATTGAGCTCGGCCTGTGCGATAGGAATATACTTCTTCTTCTCACTCCAAGTGTTGGTACGGAAGTCGGGGAATTCGGGCTCGGGCTTGAGTACTGAGGGAGCCATACCTGTGCGCACGAGGTCCCAGTAGCGCTTGCCTTCACCAACAAACTCCAGGTGACGCTCCTCTATCACATCAGCCTTGGTCACGGAAGCAACGGTAGAGATGCCTGCACGTGCACGCACCATGTTCACATACTGAGCAGCCTCGCTGGCGCTACCATTGGTCTCGAGAATGAGCTCTGCTGCGTTGAGCAGGGTCTCAGCATAGCGATAGTAACGGTAGTTGTTGTTGTAGTTCAGGTTGTTGTCGAAGCTTGCTGCGGCATTGTTCTTTGAGTAGGGACGGTATTTGCCCAGCCACAGGTGGGTGTCCTCGTAGCGTTCAGTGTACTCCACACCACGCACGTCCCAGATGGTTGCATCGCGACGCAGGTCATTTTCAGCGTACATGTCGTAGGTCTTCTGTTTCACAGGCAGGAAGCCCCAGCCGTCTGCACCGGCATCCCAGCCATCACCACCAGGCCATGAGTTGGGCGAAATCAGTGTGGGCAGCACGGTACCACCTACAGCCAGAGGACTGTTCCAACCGCGCTCGTTACCTCCTGACTCGTAGTTGATTTCCCAGATGCTCTCTGAGGTCCACTCACCCTCGGTCTCCCAGATATTGGCGAAACTCGGGTTCAGCTGGTACTGGCTGTCGTTGATGATAGCCTTCATGTATTCCAGAGCTTTCGGATAGCGAGCCTTGTCGTTTTGGTACATCACCATCTCGGCATACATCATGTAGCAGAAAGCCTGTGAAGCACGACCGGCATCAGTGTAGGCCCAGCGCATGGGCAGCACCTTAGAGTTGATTACCTCTTCCAGTTCCACTATCAGCTTGTCATACACCTCGTCGGCAGTCAGCTGAGGAGCGGTGTAGTTGGTGGCAGCAGTGAGGTTCTCCAGATAGAAAGGTATGTTTCCGAAGTAGTGCCACAGCATATTGAAGTAGAACACGCGCATGGCACGTCCCTGCATCTCGTAGTTCTTCTTGGCAGCATCGGTCACCGACTCGTCGGCCCAACCCAGGTATCTCATCAGGTCATTGCAGCGCTTGATGCCAGAGTAGCATACAGTCCACAGACTGCTCAGTGTGTTGTTTTCGTCAGCTTCGAAGTTGGACAGCAGGTGCCAGTTGCGCATGTCGTCACGGTCGCTACCGCCCACCCAGAAGTCATCACCCATGATTTCTGCATCGATGTTCAGTGCGTTGTACTGGTCCAGTCCCCAGTCAGGCCAGTGGATGGGGTCGTAGGCAGCGATAAGAGCCTCTTGCAGGTGCTTATCAGTCTTGTAATAGTCCTCCAGGTCATCACCATTGGGATTGGTCACCTCCAGGAAGTCGTCGCTGCAAGAAGTGGTGGAGAACACCATACCGGCAGTGAGCAAGCCTATTGCGAATATCTTTAAAGTTTTCATATATGTCTTCGTTTATGTTTGAAAGGTTTCAATCTGGATTAAAATGACAGGTTAAGTCCTACGTACCATGTGCGGGCCTGCGGATATATACCGCGGTCGATACCCAGTGAGGTGCCGCTTGAAGAGATTTCAGGATCGAAACCGTGATACTTGGTCCAGGTTATCAGGTTCTCTGCCATCACGTAGAAGCGCAGACGCTCGATGCCCACACGCTGTGTGATGTTCTGAGGCAGGGTGTAACCCAGGGAGATGTTCTTCAGACGCAGGTATGAACCATCGTAGATGTAGAGGTCGCTCATCTGCCAGTTGGTGGTGTTGCCACTCATCAGGATAGGATATTTGTTTGAGGTGCCAGGACCGGTCCAGCGACCGAGCATCCACTCGGGATAGTTGCCAGAGTAGATATCCTGACGGTAAGTAGCATCAAATACGTCAGCACCGCTCACGCCCTGGAAGAAGGCACGGAAGTCGATTCCACGCCACTCAGCGTTGATGTCCAGACCGAAGGTCCAGTCAGGTGTACCGTTACCGATGTTGGTGCGGTCGGCAGTAGTGATCTTTCCGTCGCCGTCCACGTCCACGAAGCGTGTGAAACCGGGCTGTGCATCGGGCTGTATCAGGTTGCCGTCAGCGTTTACGTATGCGTTAACCTCGTCCCAGGTCTGGAACACACCATTGGTCTTGTAACCATAGAAGAAGGGGAAGGGCTGGCCGTTCTCACCGCGTGTGCCGCCGCCGCTGATGCCCTGCACGCCATCCAGGTCTATATAACCAGAGTCGTTACCCAGGTTCTTCAGGGTATTCTTCAGATAAGAGGCATTACCCTTGATAGCAAAGCGGGCGTCGCCTACGTTGAACTTGTAACCGAGTTCAAATTCCCAACCTTTGTTCTCCATGTCACCCACGTTGGCCAGAGGCTTGCTCTCACCCACGTATGAGGGGATGGGGCTCTCAATAATCATACCGTTGGTCTTCTTGATGAAGTAGTCCACTGTGAAGGTCAGACGGTTGTCGAAGAACCCGAAGTCCATACCTATGTCGGTCTGCTCACTCTCTTCCCATTTCAGGTCGGGGTTGGCAGTGGTAGAAGCCTTAGAACCGGTGAATTTCACTGCAGGGTTACCGAAGAGCACGTTGCTGCCCAAGGCGCTGGCCACGGTGTAACGGAAGTCACCGATGTTATCGTTACCGTTCTTACCCCAGCTGGCGCGGAACTTCATGTTGGTCAGCCAGTCGCGGGTCTGCTCCATGAACTTCTCGTTGTGGATGTTCCAACCAATAGATGCTGAGGGGAAGGTACCGTACTTGTTGTTAGGACCGAAGCGGCTAGAACCGTCGCGACGGATGGTAGCCTGCAGCATGTAGCGCTCGTCGTAGTTGTAGCTCACACGACCGAAGAGAGAACTTACATGGTGCTCTACGTTCGGACCGCCGTAACCGTTGAACTCAGCATACGGAATGCCCTGCAGCACGCCCATGTCGTCCACCTTGTATATCACGTTGGCATTGGTGTAGCTCATGTAAGGCTTCTCCAGGTTCACCAGGTTCCAACGCTCGGCACCCAGATAGTCGCTCTTGTTTTTCATTGCACTCTGACCCAGCACCACTGCTATGTTGTGCTTGCCAAACTGCTTGTCCCATGTCAGGGTGTTCTCCACCTGCCACACAGTACCCTTGTCGGATCTCTTTGCAGCAGAGGTGTGGTTGCGGAAGTTGTTACCAGAGAGGTAGTACAGGCTTAGTACGCTGCTGTCATAGCCCCAGAAACTCATGTCGGCACTGTAGGAGAAGTGATACTTGATGTTATCCCACAGTTGCAGGTCGAACTGGAACTTGGGCACAAACTTGTGCGACCAGTTTTGAGCCACGGGTATCTCGAGCATGGCCAGCGGGTTGTTGATTTCCTGATAAGTACCGCCGTAGCCGGGAACGGTGTACAGGTTGCCCTTGGCATCGCGAAGCAGTTCAAAGCCCTGAGAGGTTTCGTAGGCATTGATCATTCCCTGACCCACTGCGCTGTTGGGGTCTACTGTCGGGCTGAGTGTAGGAGCCAGATACAGGGCAGAACCCAGGATGGAACCAAACTCAGAGTTGGTGGAGATACCACGGTTTTTCACGCGGGTGTAAGCCAGGTTCACTGTCAGGTCCAGTTTATTCAGGAAGCTGCGCTCCTCGCTGGCATCCAGCAGGTTGTACATAGTGTTGCTGCGCAGTGACAGACGGTTGTAGTTTGACACGCCCTTGTTGCCACCCACGATACCGTCCTGAGTGTAATAACCCATAGAGAGGAAGTAGTTGATCTTCTCTGTAGCACCAGAGACAGATACCTCGTGATTCACTACGGGAGCATTGTCGTTGAACACCAGACTCTGCCAGTCGGTACCGAAGCCCTTGATGGGATTGCCGTTGGTGTCAACCAGGTTATATGGGTCGGCATAGATGGGAGCACCGCCGCCGTTCACCGAACGCTCGTTCTGCAGGATTGCATAGTCGGTGGCACCGGTCAGGTCGCGCTTGCGCCATGCACTCTGCCAGCCGTAAGAGAAGTTGTAGTTGATAGAGGTCTTACCCATCTTACCCTTCTTGGTGGTTACGAGCACCACACCATTGGCAGCACGGGCACCGTAGATGGCAGCCGAAGCAGCATCCTTCAGCACTTCGATACTCTCAATGTCGCTGGGGTTCACAAAGTCGAGACCGCCGGAGATAGGCATGCCGTCAACGATGTAGAGGGGGTCGTTGCCGCTGTTCACAGAACTGGTACCACGCACACGCACACGGGGAGCCTCACCAGGCTGACCTGAAGCAGAGGTCACCTGCACACCGGCAGCCAGACCTTTCAGCGCGTTGTCCATACGAACGGGAGTCTTGCCTTCCAGGTCTTGTGCACTGACCTTGGCGATGGCGGCAGTCACCACGCTCTTCTTCTGAACACCGTAACCTACTACCACCACGTCGTTCAGACTGATGGCTTCGTCCTCGGCGAGTACTATGCGCATGTTCTGACGGGCAGCAACCTCCTGAGTCTGATATCCGATATAGGAAATCACAAGAGTTGAGCCTGCGTCAACAGACACATTGAAACGGCCGTCGACATCGGTCACCGAACCCTGGGATGTGCCTTTCTGCACTACCGAGGCTCCGATGATGGGTTCTCCCTGTCCGTCGACCACAACACCAGAATAGTTTGTCTTCTGGGCGAAAGCTGTCATTGACGCAACAAGCGCCAACAACAAGAACAGAAACTTTCTTCTTTTCATACTTGGTATTTATTGGTTAAAAGTGTTTGATAAAAACTTCTATGTTATTATAAGGTAAACGCAGAGCGTATTTCTTTTACTCGCGAAGTGTTAACGGATGCAAAGATATTATAAATTATAACACAATAAAAACACGGTGACTCTAAAAGTGGATAAATATGGCGGTCACATTCGGTGTAAATAGCTGTAGATGAGATGATTGTAATTTCGCTATTTCACTTTAAAAGTGGATAAAATATAGATACTTATGCGAATTTCAAAGGCAATTATCACCTCATTTTTTCCTCACTTTCACACTTCTGCTACCACTTCTATCTCCACTAACGCCCCTTTTGGCAGGGGCTTCACTGCCACAGCCGAACGGGCGGGGAAGGGCTCTGAGAAGAACTCGGCGTACACCGCGTTCATCTCGGCAAAGTCATTCATGTCGGCCATGAACACGGTGGTCTTCACCACTCGGTCCATGCCGCTGCCCGCAGCCTCAAGTATGGCACGCACGTTACAAAGTGATTGACGGGTCTGTTCCTTAATGCCACCATCGGGAAATGTGCCAGTGGCAGGACAGATGGGCAACTGGCCCGAAGTAAAGATAAAATTACCTACGGTTATGGCCTGACTGTATGGACCAATGGCACCGGGAGCCTTTTCTGTGATTATTGGTTTCATGGTATTATAATGGTAAAAAAGACTATTATAGGCTTACGGCGCGAATATAAATAATAATTTCTAATTAACAAAAATTAGCAAATAAAAAAAACAACAAACCTCAAAAAAAATTAAATTTGCAAATAAATCGCATAAATATTTAATCTGATGACTATGAACACAAACAACCAATCACCTGAATGTCGCTCCAGTCGTGACTACATGGCTTTGGAGGAGAAATACGGAGCACACAACTACCACCCGCTGCCCGTAGTGCTCCATCGAGGAGAAGATATATATGTATGGGATGTGGAAGGGTGCAAGTATTTCGATTTCCTCTCATCCTACTCTGCCGTCAACCAGGGTCACTGCCACCCGCGCATAGTGGCTGCTCTCAAGGAGCAGGCCGACACGCTCTGTCTCACCTCTCGCGCGTTCTATAGCGACGCGCTGTGTGAGTATGAAGAGTTTATGCACCGCTTTTTCGGCTATGACCGCATCCTGCCTATGAACACTGGTGCCGAGGGAGTGGAGACGGCCCTGAAACTGGCTCGCCGCTGGGGGGCCGTGAAAAAGGGCATTCCCAATGACCGAATCAAGGTGGTGTGCTGCGAAGGCAACTTCCACGGGCGCACGGTCACTGTCATTACCATGAGCAACGACCCCTCGTCATACGATAAATATGGCCCGCTCACCCCGGGCTTCATCCGCATTCCCTATAACGACCCCGAGGCCCTGCGCCGTGTGCTCGAGACACAAGCAGATGAGATCTGCGCTTTTATTGCCGAACCCATTCAGGGTGAAGCAGGCGTGTTTGTGCCCGATGACGGATACCTGAAGACTTGTTATGACCTCTGCCATGCACACAATGTGCTGTTCATAGCCGACGAGGTGCAGACGGGCATAGCACGCACCGGACGAATGTTGTGCAGTGAGCACGATGGTGTCAGACCCGACATCGTCATTCTGGGCAAGGCACTCGGCGGAGGTGTGCTACCCGTGTCAGCCTGTCTGGCAGACGATGACATCATGCTTAATATCAGACCTGGTGAGCATGGCTCCACCTTCGGAGGTTTCCCCCTCGCTGCGCGTGTGGCAGTGGAGGCTCTCAAAGTGGTGCAGGACGAGCACCTGGTGGAGAACGCCGAACGCATGGGACAGATCTTCCGCGAGGAGGTGAAGAAGATACAGTCACCCTTCATAGAACAGGTGCGTGGTCGCGGTCTGCTCAATGCCATAGTGACCCGACCAGTGGCAGGACGCACAGCATGGGATATCTGTATACGCATGATGGAGAAGGGACTGCTGGCCAAACCCACACACGACCATATCATACGCTTCGCACCGCCACTCACCATCACCGAGAAGGCACTGCGCCAGGCCATAGATATAATAAGGTCTACTTTCGAGGAGATGAGCAACTGACAGACCCCATAGGCTATGCAGACAACAAACCGTGTGCTCATGGTGAGCCCCACCTGTTTCGCGTTCAACGAACAGACGGCTGCCAACAATGTCTTCCAGCAACGTCTTGAGGGCGACAGCATCGCACGCGAGGCGCTGGCAGAGAGCGATGCTTTCGTGGCCCTGCTCCGCTTGCATGGAGTGCAGGTGATGACCGTCACAGACACCCCAGATCCTCCCACACCCGACGCCGTTTTTCCCAACAACACATTCTCCACACACCGCGAGTCAGACGGCACACGCACTCTGGTGCTGTATCCAATGTTCGCACCCAACCGCCGCTTGGAGCGCGAGAAACTGCTACCACATCTGGAGCAGACAGGTATAGACAGGGTAGTGGACCTTACCACATGGGAGAGTAAAGGGTTGTTTCTCGAGGGCACTGGCTCGCTCATCCTCGACCGTCAGCACCGCCATGCCTTTGCCTGCAGCTCGCCGCGTACCAGCGAGCGGGTGCTGCAAGTGTGGGCAGAGGCTCTCGGCTATGACTACACTCTCTTCGATAGTACCGACAGCCAAGGCATGCCCATCTATCATACCAATGTGATGATGCACGTGGGCACACACCTGGCAGTGGTGTGTATGGAGTCGGTGACCGACAACTGTCAGCGACAGACACTCGCCCACACCCTCAGCAGCCTGGACAAGGAGATACTACCCATCACCCTCGACCAGGTCAGCTCTTTTGCAGGCAACATGCTTGAGGTACAGGGCACCGACGGCACCCCGCTGCTGGTCATGAGCGATACGGCACTACACGCACTCACCACAGAACAGCGCAGACGCATCGAACAGCAGCTCACCATCGTGGCACCGAAAATCAGTACCATAGAACGCGTAGGCGGGGGCAGCGCGCGCTGCATGATGGCAGAAATTTTTTAAAACACAAATAATAACAGATATACTATGAACAACGCAGTTATAACATTTCCCCTGCCCGCCAACGAACCAGTAAAGGCGTATATGGAGGGCTCACCAGAGCGTGTGGCTCTGGAACATGAACTAGAGAGACAGAGCAAAACGGTGGTTGACATACCAATAATAATTGGAGGCAAGGAGATACGCACAGGTGATGTGGGACAGGTCACCTGTCCGCATGACCATCAGCATGTGCTGGCCACCTACCATAAGGTGGGTCGCTGCGAGATAGAACTGGCAGTGGAGACCGCCATGAAGGCTTGGCGTGAGTGGAGTGTCACACCGTGGACCACACGTGCCGCCATAGTAATGAAGATGGCACACCTGCTTGCCACCAAGTACCGCCCCATAATGAATGCTGCCACCATGCTCGGACAGAGCAAGAACATCTATCAGGCAGAGATAGACAGTGCCTGCGAGACCATTGACTTCTTCCGCTACAACGTGCACTACGCATCAAAGATTTATGCCATGCAACCCAAGGACGGCGTGGGACAAATCAACCATACCGAATACCGTCCTCTGGAAGGTTTCGTGCTCGCCGTCACCCCGTTCAATTTCACCTCTATCGCTTCCAACCTCTGCATGACACCTGTGCTCATGGGCAACGTGGCACTGTGGAAACCTTCCACCACGGCACTGCTCAGCAACTACTATCTCATGCAACTGTACCGCGAGGCAGGACTGCCCGATGGTGTCATCAACTTCCTCCCAGGCAGTGGAGCGCTGATAGGCGAGGTGGCCACACAGTCGCCCCACTTCGCTGGCATACACTTCACCGGCAGCACCGCCACCTTTAAGAGCCTCTGGCAACAGGCTTGCCAGGGCCTCGACCGCTATGTGTCGTACCCACGACTGGTGGGCGAGACAGGAGGCAAGGACTTCATCTTCGTACATCCCTCGGCAGATGCCGAGGCGGTGGCCACAGCCGCCTTCTGCGGAGCATACGAATTTCAGGGACAGAAATGCTCAGCCGCCTCGCGCATGTACATACCAAAGTCTATGTGGCCCACGGTCCTGAATGGCATACGGCGCATGGCAGGAGAGATAAGCATGGGCGACGTGCGCGACCCGCGCAACTTTGTCAATGCCGTCATCGACGAGGCCTCGTTCCGCCGCTGCCAGCAATACATAGACCATGCACGCCAGGCTGATGACGCCGAGGTGGTGATGGGAGGTGAGTGCAACTGCGAGAAGGGGTGGTTCGTGCAACCCACGGTCATAGAGACTTCCAATCCCCACTTCCTCACCATGGAAGAGGAGATCTTCGGTCCGGTGCTCACCGTCTATCCATACGATGACGACAAGGTGGAGGAGACACTCGACCTCTGCGACAAGACCTCGCCCTACGGACTCACTGGTGCCGTGTTCGGACGCGACCGCCAGGCCGTGGAACGTATCACCGCACGTCTGCAGTATGCCGCCGGCAATTTCTATATCAACGACAAACCCACAGGTGCCGTGGTGGGCATGCAGCCATTCGGAGGTGCCCGAGCCAGTGGCACTAACGACAAGGCAGGCGGTGAGTTCAACCTCATCCGCTGGATCATACCACGGGTGGTGAAGGAGACACTGCTCTCACCCACCGACTACCGTTATACATATATGAAGTGAGATTATGAAAGACTATGACCCGTCGCCGTGCAAGGTGAGCGTAGCATCAGAGACAGGACGGCTGAGGGCCGTGCTGCTCCGACGACCAGGGGAGGAGATAGAGCGCATGACTCCTCTCAACGCACAACATGCCCTGTATAGCGACATACTCAACAAGCCCGACGTGGACGAGGAGTACAGCAACTTCTGTGGTGTGCTGGAGAAGTGGACGAAGGTGTACTATGTGCGTGATGTGCTGAAACAGTTGCTTGCCGACCCGGCCCTGCGCCGTGAACTGGTGTCTGTCAGCGTGCGCCACGACCGCAACCTGCATGCCACCGACGGTGATGTGCAGAGTCTTACCGACCTGCTCTGCGACCTGCCGCCCGCCACTCTGGCCGAGGTGCTTATAGAGGGTTTTGAAAACCCAGAATGGGACGGACAGAGCGATGACCGCTATCTGCTGCACCCGCTTTACAACCTGCTCTTCACACGCGATGCTTCGTCTACACTCTATGACCGTGTGCTCATCAACAGTATGCGTTTTGAGGTGCGCGAACGCGAGGCATACCTCTATGAGAGCATCTTCCGACATTTCTTCGGTGTAGACACGCTGTGTGCTGAGAGGTGGGACAGCGAGGCGCGCACCGAAGGAGGCGACGTGCAGATAGCATCGTCCGACCTGCTGTGTATAGGCCAGGGCATACGTACCAACGCCAAGGGAATACAGTACCTGGCAGAGACCTTCGCACGTGAGCGAGAGACCTTTCATATACTGGTGCAGGAACTGCCCCACGAACCAGAGTCGTTCATACACCTCGACATGGTGTTCACCTTTCTCGGTCGCCATGAGTGCATGTGCTTCGAACCCATGTTGAAGAAACAGGGACTCTTCTCCAATAAGGACACATGGCTCATCACCATGGACCATGGACGGATGACACACAAAAGGGTGGAGAACATAGTGAAGGGACTCAATTCGCTGGGGTGGGACATGACGCCAATCATCAGCGGAGGCAGGGATCCGTGGGTGCAACTGCGTGAACAGTGGCACAGCGGGGTTAACTTCTTCGCACTCGACGACTGTCGTGTGATGGGCTACCGCCGCAATACTCATACCATCGACGCTCTCGATCGTGCCGGCTACGCCGTACTCAAGGCTGAGGATATCATCAACGACCGCGTGCAGATGGCCGACTACAAGAAATTCGTGGCAGCCTTCCCGGGCAGTGAACTGCCACGCGCAGGCGGTGGAGCGCGCTGCATGACCATGCCAGTATGGCGCGATTAATACTCTAGGATATTCTAGGATTTCCCAGGGATGCCTAGAAAAAATCGGGCGGCAGAAAAGCATCACTGCTATCTGCCGCCCTCGCTTGTAAAACCTAAAATACTAGTCTTTTATTTACCAAAAGATGAAACGTTTTTGTGCGGTCTTACAGAATAACTAAGGTATAAATTGGTTGTATTTCTTTTTTTACCAGTCTTCATCAGTGTCCCATAGGTTTATATCAGATGCTGGAATAATAATATCACCTTCATCGTCGTCATCCTCTATGAACAACTGCCGACCGCTGTTGCCAATCTGGAAGCGTGAGGCACGAAGCATGCCGGAGTTGTCCCTGTCCTTATTGGGGTCGAACATCAGACTGCCTATGGTCACAATGCTTATCTCTGGTGTGTTATATGTCTTTTTCATTGTCTTTTTCCTCTTCACGTCTAGTTTAGTCCACAAATACCTTCTTTCCATTTACTACATAAAGTCCGCGGGGCAGTCCCTCGGTTGAGGCACCTTTTCTCACCAACTGACCTTGTGTGTTGTACACATTGCCGGTCTGGTTGCCGCTCAAGCCCTCTATGCGCACATCCTCTATGCCAGTCACCACGCCGTCCAGGTCTATGCCCAGTATCTGGGCGTTGCTCTCTGTCACACCCACTGTCTGACCGTTGATATAACCGCGCAGGGCCTGCTTAATGGTTCTGCCAGCTTTGGTGACACGGAACACTGTGGGGTCGCCTTTGTCGTTCACACCCACATAGTATGCCCATTGGGGCATGGTAGCATTCTTCTGCCATGTGGGATGGAAGGCATAGTTGAAGGTCACTCCTGTTGCCTGATTACCGTCAGCATCTGTCGTGGTGTTGCCAGTGGTGGTCTGGTTGTCACCCGTACCCAC